>NZ_AQXV01000055.1:0-210774 GCF_000376965.1 Methanothermococcus thermolithotrophicus DSM 2095
CCCTATACTTTTCATCTTTTTTTATTGTTTTACTAGTTTATATGCCTTTCTATTTTGAAGTGATTTTTCTTACTGGTTGATTATCAAATAGTATTTAAAAGCAAGAAAGGTTGTGTATCATGATTATAAATACTAAACACAACAGTAGGAGAAAAGAAGCGTTATCCAACCTTATTTTATATTATTTAAACTCATTAATCCTTAAAACATATAGAATAACCTTAAAATACCAACATATATAAAAAATAAAGAATCTCCATCGAAAAAAACAGTAATACTTTTTTGCATTTTTCTCGGAACAAAATCAGATGCCCCATATATAAAAGCTAGAAAGCAAAATTAAAAAATTTAATGATCATCATCAAAAATATTAATCACTTACAACACACATTCCTATAACAGCAATCAATACATTTTCTTTTATTTACTTTAATGCCATCAGGAAATTCCTCATTTTCAATTATATCAAATATCAAATCAACAAATATAATAGCATCATCAAAATCTTTTTTCTTAAATTCTATTTCCTTAACTAAATTCCCGCTTCTAACATAAACCACATAGCCCTTTTTAACATCCACATCAAAATTATCCTTAATTAACAACCCATAAAGCACCGATTGATACTTATGAGTCTTAAACAACTTATTCTTAAACTCGGCGAACTTATAATCAAGTGGTGAATAACTACCATCCCCGAGCTCTACAATCTCATCCACTACCCCAACAATTCTATACTTTTTAGATGACAAATAAACATCAATGTATTTTGATTTTGCATTTATACTTTTTCTAATGTATCCTTTGTTTATTTTCTCCCTTAATTCATGAATGTTCCTACCAATAACAACTTTTTCCCTTTTTTCTTCATGCTGTGGAATGCCTAAAACTCTCTCAAAATAAACAAATCTCGGGCAATACATATACTCCACAACATCGGAAACTGTTATCATCTCTTCATCGCTCATTTAAAGCACCAGCGTATTTTTATTATCGGTGATTAAATCTTTATCAAATTCTTCCCCCACACATATCAAACTTCCAAAACATTTTTTGCATACTGGTATGATGTATATTTTATCGTTCTCACCACCATTCTTAAGAATATTTTCACAAAAAACCCTGAGCTCATCCACTCTATTGTTATTTAAACTTCCTGCAAAAACCGACTTTTGAATCCTATAAAGTCCATAATTTAAGCATTTATCCGATATTTTTTTCCTTATTTTATTATCACTAATGTCATAAATCACATAAATCATAAAATCTTCCCCCTTATTGATTTGGCAATCTCATAACATTCCTTTTGTATAAAATCAGGCAATAAATATTTTTTATTCTTAAAATAAAACTCCTTTCCAAATACATTATCTTTTATATATGGTGCAAATTCCCCCTTTCCATTATCAGATAATGAAATCCCGTTTTCCAAAGTATCAAAATGATTATCCTTAACTTTTTTAGAGTTTATAAAATTCACAACTCCCCTATCGATATGAGCTCTATACATTTCAATTACATCATAAACCAACGTGGTTTTATTATAATTATCGGCATGTATAAAACCAACATATGGGTCTAAACCTGCAATAATAAGGCATTTTTCAACCATTGGATAAAGCATTCCGTATCCATAATTTAGAAGGGCATTAAACCTATCTTTTGCAGGTCTTCTACTTCTTTCTTTGAATTTATAATTCTTAGGTAGGGCATGATTTATACCTTCAAAGTAGTATTTTGAAGCAATTCCTTCTATCCCAATTATTGTATCTTTTATTTCCCTATGGGGTAATTTATCATCAATATTGTTTGTGTATTGGGTGAGCTCCTCCATACAGTTATCAATGTTTTTTATTATTGTATCAAAATCCCCCTTATGGTTATGATTCTTTTTTAAGTCTTTTAAATAGCCTATTTGGTTTTCCATCTTTCTTTTAATCCAATTCGATGCAAACCTTATGCCTTCAATGGATTCACTAAATTTTAGCTGACTTCTTCGAGTTTTAGCAGTTTTTCCAATTCTACAATGCCAAATCATACCTGTTGGTTCTTCCCATTTTAAAAATATTATTGGAATGTTATTTTCAATAGCGAGAGATACCGCCCCCGTAGTGATTGTTCCATTGTTTGAAAGGATTATTCTTTCTATTTTGCTTGCAGGTATATCTGTTTTTATGATTTTACCATCTTTTTCCAGTTCCACGTGGAATCTATCTTCTTTTTTAGATAGAAAAAATCCATTAGTTTTTAAAAGTAAATCCATATTCCCACAATTTATTTTCTAATTTTAAAATAAAAAAATTATATATATGTTATTAAATATAATTATTACTATACATATATGTTAATATCTATTTATAGTATTAATTGGTGTAGTATGTTATCAAATGTAGCACAAATTGGAAACTATGTAATAAAAAATGAAGAAAAAGATTTAAACAATCCATTATCAATATTGGTTGAAAATCCAAATGTGAAAGGAAATTATAAGGATATATTGAAAATAACTTTTGATTATAATACGTTGGAGTATTTAGGAGTGTATATTGATGAATTTGATAAGGGCAAAATATTAAAATTAATGTATAAAGCAGGGGCTTCCAACGGTGCTGATTTTTCACCAACTTCAAAAATTACAGAACCTGAAAAAACGCTGAAAAAAAAGATAATCAAGGCAGTATCTGAAACAAGAAAATATAAAGATTATAAAGAATCTCATTTACTTAAAAAATTGGAAAAATCCCTAAAAGATAACGAGGATAAAATTTTAAAAGATATCATCGACAAAAAGGGAAAGGATGGCACAATACTCACCATAACATTTAGAGATGGTGAAAATGAATATTTTGTCGGAGATATTCAGGAGTTCAGAAATTATTTCATATACAAAGCTACCATGGATTATTATTATATAAAAACTGGAAACATAAATTCAAAGAGCTCCGGCGTATGTTCAATATGTAATGAAGAAAATGAAGAAGTATATGGTCTGTTTAGAAAATTTGGGTTTTACACAGTGGATAAAATTGGAAATGTAAGTGGATTTAATCCAAATGAAGCATGGAAAACCTTTCCAATATGTTTAAAATGTGCATTGGCTGTTGAAGAGGGGAAAAAATATTTGGATGAAAATTTAAGGGGCAGATTTTACGGAACAGAATTTTATATGATTCCAAAGGTCTTATTTGACAAAGACATGGAGCGAATCCTAAATAGGTATAATGACTTAGTAAAAAATGTGGGAATCAACAAGGATTATTCTAGAAATGAAAAACATTTGCTGAGATTTCTAAAAAACAGGGATATTTACTGCTACACTACATTCATGTTCTTCAACGAAGGTAATGATTTCAAAGTTCTTCAAATGATTGAGGATGTTCTTCCTTCAAGGTTCAGTATATTATACAACGCCATGGAAAAAACTGAAAACATGCCAGTATTCAAAAGCTATAAAATAAATGCGGATTTAAAAAGGCTAAATAAAGATCAGCGGGAGTATCCAACTTCAATATTCAAAAATAGTGAGGATTTAGAGGGGTTGAAGTTTTTATTTGGATATATTAAGGAATTTGTTGATAACGAAGTATTTTTAAAACTTATGAACAGCGTATTTTCAAATGAAAAAATTGATTATCATTACCTAATTAACCAATTTATCTCAAAAATACGGCGAGAATTCACAAATAACAAATCTATCAGTTTATCCGCATACAAATCATTTATGGTTATTTACTTCCTAATTAACACAAATCTACTCAATACTAACCTAAAACCGAGGGGTGAAATCATCACAGAAAAATCCACATATGATTACAGTGAAATAGATAAGTTTTTTGAAGATTATGGGGAGTTTTTCAACAGTGAGGATAAAAAAACAGTGTTTTTAACTGGTGTGTTGGTTAATAAACTTTTAAACCTTCAATATCAAAAACGACAGTCAAAACCGTTTTTAGCGAAACTTCATGGTTTAAAATTGGATAAATCCAAAGTTGAAAATATATTCAAAGAGGCAACTCAAAAATTAATGGAATATGGGCAGGAGGATAATATAAATTATTATTCCCGCCTAAAAGAAGAAACTGCACGCAGATTTATAGAATCTGGTGGCAATTGGAATTTATCAAACAATGAAATATCTTATATATTTTCATTGGGCATTTCCATGAGCTCCGTTTTTGACAACCTACACAAAAACAATAATGAGGGGGAGGAAAATGAGCAATACTGAATCAAATGGCATAAACAGAAGTGAATTAATATTTTTATACGATGTCCAATATGCAAATCCAAATGGGGACCCATTGGATGATAACAAGCCAAGAATTGACCCATCAACTGGAATAAATTTAGTAAGTGATGTTAGATTAAAAAGAACTATCAGGGACTATTTAAATGAATTTAAAGGGGAGGAAATATTTGTAAGGGAAATTGAAGACGATGAAGGTAATATTCAAGATGCAAAGTTGAGGGCTGAGGACTTCCTGTATGATGAAAATAACAATAAAATTGATAAATCAAATCTAAAACTAAATGAAATGAAAGAAATAATGAAGAATAACATTTTAAACAGCTGTATCGATGTTAGACTTTTTGGGGGTACAATACCTATTGAATTAAAGAAAAACAAGGGAGGTTCTATTACACTTACAGGACCTGTTCAGTTTAGATTTGGGAAGTCTCTCCACAAAGTAGAGCCAATGTTTATAAAGGGGACTGGAGCATTTGCATCTGGAAAGGATAAAGGACAAAAAACTTTTAGGGAAGAATATGTCGTTCCATACTCTTTAATATCATTTTATGGAATAATAAATGAAAATGCCGCAAAACATACCAATCTATCAAAAGAAGACATAGATAAACTTATTGATGCAGTATGGAATGGGACAAAAAACCTAATTAGCAGAAGTAAAATGGGACAAACTCCAAGGTTATTAATTAAAGTGAATTACAAGGAAAACAACTACCATATTGGAGATTTGGACAAATGCTTAGCTATTAAATCCGATGTCAAAGACGAGGAAATTAGGAGCTCCGATGACTATGAAATTGACATGACAAAATTAATTGATATTCTACTGAAAAATAAAGATAAAATTGAAAATGTTGAATACGTATGGGATGATAGATTAAAACTAACTTACAACGGTGAGGAGTTTAAATTCAATGTCGATGGAATTGAGTTTAAAGAAATTGTTATTTAAACTTCAATTTTAAATTTTTTAAATATTTTAGACGTATTCATTAAAACAAGGATGTAAAAGTGAGAATATGAAACTAATAGTTTTTGATATATGGGGGGACTATGGACATTTTAAAAAAATTTATACAACTACGAGCCCACTATCTTATGATTTTCCCCCAAAAACTTCAATATATGGCATATTGGGGGCATTTTTGGGATTGGATAAAGAGGACTATTTAAAGCATATAAATAAAAATACTGTAAAGATAGCCCTAAGAATAAAAAATCCCATACAAAAAACCAATATCGCCCTAAATCTAATTGATACAAAAAAAGGCAGGGTAAAAGGACCGGGTTTTAATCTAATAAATGGCAGAACACAAATACGATTTGAAATGCTTAAAAATCCAAAATATAGGTTGTATGTTCATTTAACGGATGAGGGACTATATTCAAAATTAAAGAAATTGTTGGAACAGCATAAAACAGTATATATTATATCGTTGGGACTATCGGAGCTCATAGCAAATTTTGAATATATAGGGGAGTTTGAGGTTGAGAAAAAAGTTTCCTATAATGAATACACGCTCATTAACTCATTAATTAGGCGAGATAATATAATAAATGATGATATTAATTTGGAAATAGATAGGGAGTATTTATTTTCAAAGATACCAAATGAGATGGATGAAAATAGAATAACCACGGAGTATATAGATATATTTTACGAACGAAATGGAGAACCAATAAGTTGCAAGGTTAAAGAGTATTACCCTATTCCAGAACTAAAAGAGAATATTACCTTTATTTAGATATTGGGGGACTCTATATGGAGCTTATATCTCATCCTAATCCTGACTATCCACTAAAAAAACATCTTATAAACACAAAAAATAGGGCATTATCTAAATACAATCCGCCAAAATTAAAATACTTTAATAATGTCATTATCAAGGATATTTTAAAAATAATATGCTTATCCCATGATTTTGGAAAGACTACAACCTATTTTCAAAAATATATAAGAAATGAGAAAATAGAGAAAAAGATATTAAAAAGACATTCGGAAATATCGTTTATTTTAGCAAACTACATTATAAAGAGTTATTTAGTGGCAAAAGAGGTAAATAACAAATACTACCAAATATTTTCATTATGTGTAAAAAATCATCATACCAGTTTATCGGAGCTCATACACGATGCTTCCATATATGATGAAAATATTTTAAAAAAACAGTTTGAATCATTAGATTTCAATTTTATAAACGGCATTTTAGGGGAAAATAATATCCCAAAATTGAATTGTAATTTTGAGGAACTTATTTCAGAAGTTGAAGAATTGGAGTATCTCTGTGATGAACTAAAATATGAAACCAACGATGAAATGAAAACCGAAATGTATTATTTGTATCAATATTTATTTTCTCTGTTAA
Organism: Methanothermococcus thermolithotrophicus DSM 2095; assembly: GCF_000376965.1. Classification (NCBI taxonomy): domain Archaea; kingdom Methanobacteriati; phylum Methanobacteriota; class Methanococci; order Methanococcales; family Methanococcaceae; genus Methanothermococcus; species Methanothermococcus thermolithotrophicus. Next base: position 6,616 of record NZ_AQXV01000055.1, read on the forward strand.
TATCATCTGATAAAGAGGATGCCATATTTAGACAAACTTCTAACAACTATCCAGCAAATTCAGACACTCCGTTAAGGATTTCGAAAACCGACGGTTTTAGTAAAATCCCAACTGATATTATTGATTATATTGAAAATAAACCTAAAATCAAACCAATAGACCACCTAAGAACAGAAATATTTTATAAAATTTCAAATAAAGTGCATAATTTAGATTTAAATCAAAAAATATACACATTAAATGCTCCAACAGGAATTGGAAAGACTCTTACTATTTTTAATTTTGCCCTAAAATTGTCAAATCGGATAAAAACTGAAAAAAACATCGATATGAAAATAATATACTGCCTTCCCTTTTTAAGCATTATTGACCAAAACTACAAAGTTTTAAATGAAGTTTTAAAAAATCCTCCTTCGAATATTCTTTTAAAACATCACCATCTGTCAGATGTGGTATATAGACATGAGGAAAATGGGGAAGAAAATATATTGGATGGAGATAAATCACTTCACTTAATAGAAACATGGAGCTCCAAAATAATTACAACAACATTTATGCAGTTGTTTTACAGTATATTTTCAAATAAAAACAGCGATTTAAAAAAGTTCAGCAGCTTATCTAACAGCATAATCATATTGGATGAAATACAGTCCATTCCTCACAAATACTGGCATTTAGTCAATAAAATATTTAAATTTTTGGCAGGGGAGTATAATATATATTTCATACTTACAACAGCCACGCTACCTATGATTTTTGATAAAAATGAATATGTGGAACTTCTTGACGACAAAGAACATTATTTCTTAAACTTAAACAGAATAAAAATGAAAATACATAATGAACCTATGGATTTAACTGAATTTGTAGATGTATTAGACGAAGACATAAACAACAATCCAGATAAAGATTTTTTAATAGTATTGAATACTATAAAATCATCAAAAGAAGTTTATGACTTATTAAAGGAATATAGCTATGAAAATACTGAATATTATTATTTATCCGCCAATATATATCCAAAGGAGCGTTTAAACCGTATTGAGAAGATTAATAAAAATAATAAAAACAATAACCGAAAAATCATAGTATCCACCCAATTAATCGAAGCAGGAGTGGATATAAGCGTTGATATCGTATATCGAGATATTGCACCATTGGATTCAATAAATCAAACTGCGGGGAGATGCAACAGACATGGGGAAGGAACAGAAAAGGGGAGTATAAACATAGTCAAACTAATCAATGATAATGGTCATCCATTCAGTAGGTATATTTATAACGGAGCTCTCATTTCAAAGACTGAGGAATTATTAAAAAACTATGATGAAATTGAAGAAAGGGAGTTTTTAAACCTTAGCAATTGTTATTTTAACAAATTGAAGGGATATGATGATTCATCGAGAGAGTTATTGGAAACTATTAAAAAGTTTGAGTACGATAAAGTTCCTAAAAACTTTAAGCTAATCGATGAAATACTTCAAATAAATCTGTTTGTAAATGTTGAAGATAAATCAAAAGAAGTATATGATGAATATGAGCGGATAAAAAGCATAAACGACCCATTTAAAAGAAAGGGGGAATTTTTAAAAATAAAAAAGGACTTTTATCAATACATAATATCCGTTCCCAAACATGCCATCAAAGGAAAGGATACTTTAATAGATGAAAATAAGAATATAAATGTGATTGATGAAACATATTATGACGTAGAAACCGGATTTAAGGTTGTTGAAGATAATATGTTAATACTATGAGGGAAAATATGGAATTAAAAACAATGTATTGTAAATTAAAGACAGATAGACCATTAAAAAAGTCTCAAACTTCTTATTTGAGGGGATATATATTAAATAAGTTCAATAAATGTGGTTATAAAGAACTGCACAACCACAGCGGGGGTGGATTTATATACTCTTATCCTAAAATTCAGTACAAAATAATGGGTGGTAATGCCTATCTAATAGGAATATCTGAGGGAGTAAATATTTTAGGAAGTATAGTGCTTGATATTAACAAATTAGAATTGAATCATGAAACTTATAATGTTGTTGATGGATATGTATCAGTAAAATCTGAGGAGCTAGGGGTATGTGACGATTTAAAAAAATATAAGTTTGTATCCCCTTGGGTTGCTTTAAATGAGAAAAATTATTTGGATTACAAAAAATTAAATGAGAATGAACGGAAAGAAAAACTTGAAAGAATATTGGTGGGAAATTTATTATCAATGAGTAAATACTTAAACTACACAGTTAATAAAAGAATAGAAGCAAATATTTTAAGATATAGTGAAATTCCAGTCAAATACAAAGGAAACAAATTTATTGGATTTTTTGGTGAATTTGAAGTTAATTTTAATATCCCAAATCTGTTTGGAATCGGGGGAAAGGTATCAAAAGGTTTTGGCTCAGTGGTGCCATTATAATAATTGGACTATTTTTATTATATTTTCTTAGAATTCCATAATAACATTTATTTTATTTTTACATATATTTTTATATTTCATATAATATAATCCCTAAAGTTTATCATTTTAACCATTAACGTTTATTTTATGATAATAGGACAAAATCAATTTTGTAGTTTTTCAAATTGGTGAGAAAATTTAAAACCGAAGGTTTTAAATCACCTTCGTTACACTCGTGATTGAATAAAATTCCGAAGGAATTTTATATCTTCGTTCGCTTCTCGACGAAACCGAAGGTTTCGTGAGTCAGCAAATCTTCGATTTGCTTCGACAGTAAATCCGAAGGATTTGCTTCGACGCTCATTCCGATTGAACAAATCCTTTCAGGATTTCATAGAGCTCATATCTTATTCAGGTGATTGAGTAAAAATCCGAAGGATTTTTACAACTCACCTTCACATGTTCAGGTGATTGAATGAAAACCTAGCGGTTTTCATAGCTCACCTTCACTACGTTCAGGTGATTTTATGAGAAAGATTCCTAAAATTTGCGTAATTGAAGGAGATGGCGTCGGTAAGGAAGTGGTGCCTGAAACAGTTAGAATTTTAAAAGAAATTGGCGATTTCGAATTTATAAATGCAGAGGCCGGACTGGAATGCCTTAAAAAGTATGGAGATGCCATACCTGAAGAAACCATTCAAACTGCAAAAGAATGTGATGCAGTACTTTTTGGAGCTATAACGACACCAAAACCAACCGAATTAAAGGATAAAACATACAGGAGTCCAATCCTAACACTTAGAAAAGAGCTGGATTTATATGCAAATGTAAGGCCGATATATAATTTTTACGAAAATCAAAGATTTTCGAATCCAGTAGGTGGAGCGAAACATTTTTGTTCAGATAATAATATCGATTTTGTTATTGTAAGGGAAAACACCGAAGGTCTTTATTCAAAAAGAGAATATTACAACGAAGAAGGAGAATTTGCAGTTGCTGAGAGGATTATTTCTAAAAAGGGAAGCGAAAGAATTATAAAATTCGCATTTGATTATGCAGTAAAAAACAACAGAAAAAAAGTTTCCTGCATTCATAAATCAAATGTTCTACGAATAACGGATGGATTATTTTTAGAAATATTTAATAACATCGGGTTAGAATACAATAAAAAGTTTAATATGGAATTCAACGATTATTTGGTAGATGCAACAGCAATGTACATAATAAAAAATCCACAGATGTTTGATGTAATGGTTACTACCAACTTATTTGGGGATATTCTATCTGATGAAGCTTCCGCACTAATTGGTGGACTTGGAATGGCTCCATCGGCAAATATTGGTGATAAGAGTGGATTATTTGAACCGGTTCATGGTTCAGCTCCAGACATTGCAGGAAAGGGAATTGCAAATCCAATTGGAACAATTTTAAGTGCTGCAATGATGTTAGACTATTTGGATATGAAGAAAAAAGGAGATTTATTGAGAGCTGCTGTAAAATCACTCCTGGAAAAAGGATTTGTAACTCCAGACTTGGGCGGAAGTTTAAAAACTTCTGAAGTAACCGATAAAATAATTGAGCATATACATAAAATTTAAAAATAATCATAGAGAATCGAATTATGGTACAATATTCCCCTACTAGTTATTATAGATTATATTAATAGATTATGATATATGGTGATTCCATGAGATTTGAATTGGATGGTAGACTTATATTTAGCAAAGAACTTGAAGAAGAAGCAAAGAAAGACATCGAAGAAGTATTGAACAATAAGGAGATATTTTTAAAAGGAGTTCCTAAAGGAAAAGAAGAGGAAGCTTCAAAAGTAGTGGATTATAACTTTGAAGGGAAAGAACTGAAGTTAAAAATAGTTTCAGGAACTTATACCAGAGCTCATGAAGGATTGATAAGATTAAAAAAACCGATAATGGAAAAAATAGGTAGAAAACACAAAATAGGTATAAGGGACACTGCAATAGACCACTATGTAATTACAGTACCTGCTGAAAAGGAAAAAATGGAAGGATTGAAGAATATTAAAGTCCCTGAATGTGAAGTAGAATTTGACGAAGAAGGAATAAAGTTAGTATTTGAAAATGTTGGAGACAGTGAATTAAAAAGAAATATCATTGATAGGGCTATAAAATTCGTTAAAAATGAACTTGAAAAAGAAGAAAAAGATTTAACATTTGAAGTCTGTAAAATAGCTCCTGGAACTATTGTAAGTGAGTATAAAGCTAAAAGAGAAATTAAATTTGATAAAGACCCGACAGAAGTTGCAGAACAGCTCGGATGGGTTAAGAAATTCCCAGGAAGAGGTCAGTGGTTCTACACCGCTCCAATAACAAAGTTATTTAGAGCATTTGAAGACCTCATTATAGAAGAATGTATTGAAAAAATTGGATTTGATGAATGTTTGTTCCCAAAGTTGATTCCTTTAGATGTAATGTACAAAATGAGATATTTAGAGGGATTACCTGAAGGGATGTACTACGTATGCCCTCCAAAGAGAGAGCCTGAAATGTTCCAAGAGTTTGTAAATGAAATGATGATTAAAAAAGAAATACCAATTCCAAAGTTAAAGAACCTCTTAAGGGATCCAGGTTATGTTCTGGCCCCTGCACAGTGTGAGCCATTCTATAGCTTCTTTGACCATGAGATGGTGGATGTTGACAAACCTATGAAGTTCTTTGATAGAAGTGGTTGGACCTACAGATGGGAAGGTGGGGGAGCCAAAGGTCTTGACAGAGTAAATGAGTTTTTAAGGGCAGAATGTGTTTGGATGGGTTCTCCAGAATTTGTTGAAAAAGTAAGGGATGAAACACTAAAGTATGCTGAAAAACTTGCAGAAAAATTGGATTTAGAATACTGGACTGAAGTCGGAGACGATCCATTCTACTTGGAAGGTAGAAAAAAAGAAGATAGAGGTATTGATTTCCCAGAAGTTCCAAAATACGAAATGAGACTCTTGCTACCTCACGTTAAAGACGAAAGAAAAGGTGTAGCTGTAACATCTGCAAATGTTCATGGAACACACTTTGTTGAAGGATTTGGAATTAAAGACTTTAAAGGAAGAAAAGTATGGACTGGATGTACAGGTTATGGTCTTACAAGATGGGTTATTGGGTTTTTAGCCCAATACGGATTTGATTATGAAGACTGGCCAGAATTGGTTAAGAAAAAAATTAAAAACTTCCCGGAAGTTCCTAAATTGGTAACTTGGCCATAAGATATTATTAAGTAAAAGTGACCATAATATTGGTTTATTGGTCTCCCTTTCTTTTTCTCTTTATTCTCTGTATTACTTTATAGTATTCCTCATGAGGAACTTTTAAAAACTTTGCTCTGACTTTTTTTATAGAACCTGAAACTCCCAAGATTCTTATATTTATTGGTAAATGTCTGTATTCACTTAGGAGTATAAGGGATGCTTTAACGTAATCTACTTCATCACGGGAAACTCTTAGAATTCCTTTTGGATGGGTATAATCAATTAACCAAGGATTTGCTTTTGAACAGCCCCAAGCACCATAATAATTAATGATGGCATTTCTCACAATTCCTACAACTTCATTGCTGGATAATTCATTCTGATAAATGATTTCAAATCCGATGTATCTCTTTTTCTCCCTTAATGTTGGGGGAAGTGTTTTAAGCATGTGATGCCTCCTTTAAATTAATAATTTATGTAAAAAAACAAATGATTGGTATAATATTTAATTGTCAAAGTATAGTCGTTCTGCGATAGTTGTAGATATTATCCTAAATTTTAATTAACAGTTATTTTACCAACATTTAATTGTAGAACGACCATAATATATTCCAATAAATATAATGAAAATTATTATAAAAACTTGGTGATTGAGTAAAAATCCTCGGATTTTTACAGCTCACCTTCACTACTCGACGAAACCGAAGGTTTCGTGAGTCAGTAAATCCTTCGGATTTACTTCGACGTTCAGGTGATATGATGATAAGAGAACATGGTTTAAAGATATTGAAGGAGTCATTAATTTATGATGTTGGATTCGGTGACCTAACTACTGAAACACTAATTCCAAAGGATCAGGAATCAGACGGAGTAATAAAAGCTAAAGAAGAAGTGGTTGTATGCGGTCTTGATTTTGTTATTGATTTTATGGAATCTTTCGAGATAGAATGCAAACCACTTATAAAAGAAGGAGAAACGATAAAAGGGGATTTTTTAAAAATTCATGGAAATACGAGAACAATACTAACACTTGAAAGAACAGTTTTAAATTTTTTAATGCATCTATCGGGCATAGCTACAAAAACTCGTAATATTGTTGAAATGGTAAAAACCGTCAATGAAAACGTAAGAGTAGCATGTACAAGAAAGACTTTACCTGGATTATCGTTATTGGAAAAATATGCAGTCTCTGTTGGTGGGGGCGATACCCATAGATTCAGGCTTGATGACATGGTAATGATAAAAGACAACCATATTGAAGCAGTAGGTATTGAAGAATGCTTCAAAAAAATAAAAAATTTAAGTTTTACAAAAAAGGTTGAAATCGAAGTTGATACAGTTGAACAGCTCAAAGAAGTTCTTAAATATAAGCCAGATATAGTTCTTTTAGATAACTTCAAGCCTGAAGAAATTGGTGGAGCTCTTGAAATTCTAAATAAATTTGAAGAAGATACCAACTACAGGCCCTTAGTTGAAGTTAGTGGTGGAATAAACGAAGACAATGTTTTGGATTATGCCAAATATGACGTGGATATAATCTCAATGGGATGTTTAATACACTCTGCAAGAGCTGTGGATATTAGTTTGGATTTATAGTCGTTCTGCGAATGCAGGCACATAATTATATTTTAAATTAATTATTATTGTTTAAAAACTTCTATAATTTAATCGGAGCTCCGAAGTGAGCGTTATAAAAACCTTACGGTTTTTAAAACCCCTAACGGGAAGAGCTACGAAAATCTTGGATTTTCGTTCAAATTTAAATTATGCAGTAATTACTAATTGCAGAACGACTATATTGGGTGAAAGCATGGCAACAATGAATCGAGATGAAGCTATTGAATTTTTAAATTCAAAGTCCCCAAATGAAATTTTAGAAAAGCTAAATCTAATAAATAATCTTGAAACGGACAAAGAAAAATATGTTACTTATTCAAAGAACGTTTTTATTCCACTTTGTGATTGGTGTAGAAACATCTGTGGGTACTGTACATTCAGAAAAGAAAATTACAAACTCATGAAAAAAGAAGAAGTTAAAAAAATACTCTTAGAAGGGGATAAATACCAATGTAGAGAGGCATTATTCACCTTTGGAGAAGGGGTTGATGAAAACAAAAAAGTAAAGGAAGAACTAAAAAAAATGGGTTATTCTGGGATTTTAGAATATCTGTACGATTTGGAAGATTGGTGTCTGAGTAATACAGATTTATTGCCACATACCAACTGTGGAGTGATTTCATACGATGAGTTAAAAACTCTAAGGGAAGTAAACGCTTCAATGGGACTTATGCTTGAAACTTCAAGTGAAAGGTTGATGGAAACAATTGCCCATAAGGATAGTCCTGGAAAGGATCCAAAAAAAAGAATTGAATTAATTGAAAATGCAGGAAAATTAAAAATCCCATTTACCACCGGAATATTGATAGGTATTGGAGAAACTATTGAAGAAAGGGTAGATTCAATATTAAAAATAAAAGAGATTTACAAAAAATACGGGCATATTCAGGAAGTTATAATCCAAAATTTCAGGTCAAAAAAAGGTATCCCAATGGAAAACTTTAATGAACCTTCACCTTTGGAAATGTTAAAGACAATAATTGTTGCAAAATTGATTTTAAAGGATATTTCGATTCAGGTTCCACCTAACTTAAATAAGGAAACAGGCCAGTTGTTTTTACTTGCAGGAATAGATGACTGGGGCGGAGTCTCACCATTGACAAAAGACTACGTAAACCCAGAAGCTCCATGGCCAGAAATTGATGAGTTAAAAAAATTTACAGCGGAGCTCGGATTCCAGTTAAAGGAAAGGCTTCCAGTTTATGAAAAATACATAAACGAAGAATGGCTTGATAGTAGAATTTATGAAAAAATAATGAGTAAAAAATAATAATATTGACTTTTTTAAAATTTTTACTGTTTCCATCCAACCTTTTCTAAAGGTTGGATCCAAAAATAAGATATGGATGTATCCTCCAGACGCAACCCTTTAAAGTGTTGGATCCCAAAGTAATACACCACTTCGCTGAGCTCGTAGTGTCCTTAATGATATCTTTCAGACATAAAAAAGAGAATACGTGAAATAAATATTATGAACTTTTTTCGTTTACATATCGCCTGTAACGTCATTGTCTTTCGATTCAAAACATAAAATTACAGTTCGTTGATTGGATCGTGTCCTATGCCTGACGTTTTTAGGAATGGTAATCATCTGTCCAGGACCTATTTCTTCGGTGCGATCTTCGAAATCGACAAACAGTTTACCCTCAATAACATAAAAAAATTCGTCGCTGTTTTTGTGAAGATGCCAGTGGAAATCCCGTTGTAGAACACTCAATCTTACAACATGGTCATTTATTTCGCTTACAACAAAATTCTTCCAATCATCATTGATATCTTTTGTCAGCTCACTCACATCCAATTTTTCAAGATGTCCGACCTTTTTATCCATGCACATTCCTCCTGCGATTATCTAAAATTCGACCAGATTATTCTCCCTTGTTTAATCAAACAACTGTGTTATTTGATTTCTTAATCGAGGCAAATCACTATGTGATTTGCTGATCGAGACAAATTTCTAAAGAATTTGTCGATTCACAATCCACCGCAACATAGTTGCGGGGATCGAAGCAAATCTTTCAGATTCGCTGACTCACGAAACCTTCGGTTTCGTCGAGAGTTGAATAATCTACGATTATCTAACTAAACCCATGGTTTTTGTCGATCGAAGTAAATCCGAAGAATTTACTGACTCACAAAAATTCTTCGAATTTTTGTAGAGACTCACGAAATCTTAAAGATTTCGTCGAGAATCTTACAGATTTTAAGATAGTGGATTGGCTATTCAAACTAGATATTAAAGCTATTTTTTGAACATAAATACAGTTTCCATCCTTGTTTTAATGGATGAGTCTTTTAGACTCTACAAACACAAGAAAAAAGACATATTCGTACCTGTGTTTCCATCCTTGTTTAATCAAAAACTATGTTTTTGATTTTTTGAAATCTTGTAAAGATTTCAAGATAATGGATTAGCTATTCAAACACTTAACTTTCATCCTTCTTTTATGCTTTTTCTCTCATAAATATCTTCCTATTTTTGACATATTTTTCTAGGTGCTGGATTATCAAACCCTTTATAAAAGCCAGAAGGATTATGCTGCATAAAACAAATATAATATTAAAAAAAGTACTAAAATAGGTCACTACCCATATAATTCAAGAAAGTAAAATTAAAAAATTATATATTAAATAATTTAAAAAATATTAGTTGAATAATCGTAGTTACCTTTACATGTGTAAATATGGAAGCTCACCGCCTATCCCTACTCATCCACACGTTTTAATGCCTTTCCAACCTCTTCCCCAATTTTTTTGGCAAAATCTATTTTATCAACACTACAGTACACAAAACCTTCCTTTGAGATTACAACCTTATGTCGGTCGGAGCGAAGCGAAGAGTTACAAAATCCGAAGGATTTTGTCTGATTTTCTTCTGCTACAAGTTCACACCTTAAATTTAAAACTTCGCTTTCTTCGTCATAGTTTGCCAGAGCTCCGAATGGTGCCTGACATCCACCGCCGTATTCTCTTAAAGCCCACCTCTCGGCAGTGGCTTCTAAATAAGTTTTTTTATCGTTTATTTTCTGCAAAATTTCATTTATTTCTTTATCGTCCTTTCTTGATGCAACACCTATAACCCCCTGAGCTGGAGCAGGTAAGATATCCAATTTTTTATAGTTAAATTCAGAGAGATCTATTTTTAATCTTCTTAAGCCAGCTTCTGCTATGATTATAGCATCGTATTGACCTTCCCTTAATTTTCTTAATCTTGTATCAACATTGCCCCTCAGGAGTTTAGTTTTTAAATTTGGATACTTAATACTTAAAAATTCAGTCCTCCTTATACTTGAAGTTCCCACTATTAATTCATCGTGTTCTATATCAAATTCATTCTCTTTTTTCCACAGTATTAAATCATGGTAGCTCTCCCTTGGTGGGGTTGCAGAAATTATTAAATTTTCATTCCAAACAGTAGGCACATCCTTTAAACTGTGAACAGCAATATCTACCTCATTGTTCAACATCTTTAAATCAAGTTCTTTTGTAAATACACCAATCCCTAGTTCTGATAGTTTTTTATCCTGTACCTTATCTCCAGTGGTTTTTACTATCTTTACTTCAACATCTACTCCCACTTCTTTTAAAAGCCCTTCTATGTAATGGGTTTGTGCAAGTGCCAGTTTACTTCCTCTTGTACCTATTGTTATTTTCAAAATTTCACCTATAATTATTCATTCAACCTAACCAAATGTTCTCATTCACCTATTCCAACAATTAGACGAAAACCTTCGGTTTTCGTTGCTCGAACCTACGGTTCGATTTCTCCATCCTTCATTCTTATAATCTTTGTTGCATATTTTGTAAATTCTTTATCGTGGGTGACCATTATAATAGTTATCCCTTCTTCATGGAGCTTTTTTAAGGTTTCCAAAACTTGCCTACCGCTCTTACTATCTAAGTTTCCAGTAGGTTCGTCTGCAAATATTATTTCAGGTTTATTTGCAAGAGCTCGTGCTATTGCTACCCTTTGTTGTTGTCCACCGCTTAACTGATTGGGGTAATAATTTTCCCTATGTCCAAGATCTACTGATTTGAGTAGCTCCTTAGCCCGGCTTATCCTATATTTTTCATCTTTTTCATCGAGTATTAATGGGAGCTCCACATTTCCCAGTGCAGTTAATGTATTTATTAAATGAAACTGTTGAAATATGAAACCGCTGATTTTTCTTCTAAAAACTGCTCGTTCATTTTCATCCATTAGTGTGGTTTTTTTGCCTTTTATATGTAGTTCTCCTTTATTGGGAACATCCAAAAGACCTAAAATATTTAACAATGTGGATTTTCCACATCCACTTGGTCCCATAATTGCTACAAATTCACTTTTTTCAATTTTTAAATCTATTCCTTTTAGTACCTCTGTTTTAGCCTCCCCTTTCCCATATATTTTCCATATGTTTTTGGCTTCTATCAACGTCATATCATTCCCCTCTTAATGTATCCACAGGATTTAACTTTGCCCCGCTTCTTGCTGGAAAGTATCCGCTTATAATCCCTACAAAGAACGAAAATGCCAAAACCCCAACTACGAGCTCCCATGAAATCCACGCCTGAATCATTCCGTACCCCATATTTTGAGCCGCAATTTCAATAAGTTTGGCAATGATAATCCCTATTATTAAACCTACTATTCCCCCAAGTAATCCTAAAAAACCTGCTTCTACTACAAATATTTTCAGTATTGTTGTGGTTTCTGCGCCAAGTGCTTTTAAAATACCTATATCTTTTCTTCTCTCCAATATGCTCATATGCATGGTATTTGATATCCCAACTGCCCCAACAAGTAAAGATATTCCTGCAACTCCTGCTACAAACATAGTCAAAACACTTAGTATTCCACCAATTGATTTTGCCATTTGTTCAGCAGTTAAAACGCTGAAATTATCAGTCCCCATAGACTTTTCCAAGGCATCTTTTATATCTTCCGATACTTTTTTAATATTTGCACTATCTTTGATTTTCACCATTATGTAGTTATATTCTCCTTTTTTATTAAATAGTTCTTCACCGGAGCTCATGGGTATTATTACCATATTATCATCTTGCTGGTTACCTACCTGAGTCATGATTCCTACAATTTTAAATTTTTTACCGTCAATATATATGGTATCTCCTACTCCTAATTCTTTTTTGAATAAATTATATGCCGCCCCATGACCTATTATACATTTATAGTTGTCATTATCTGACAACCATCTACCTTTTTCAATTCCATAGCCACCTACATCGGAATAAACGGATTTTAGACTGGATGGTTTTGCATAGAATATATTTACGAAATATTTTTCGTCCCTGCGTTCAATATTAGCTCCGCTATACCACCCATATAGAACTTCATCCACTCCCCGTATATTTTTAATTGCCTTAATTTCTTTATCTCCAAAAAGCTTAGATGGGGGAGTTCCGAACTGTTTCATAGGAAAAATTTGTATTTTATTGGCTCCTAACTTAGCAGTTTCATCTTTTACATAATTTTGAACCCCATATCCCAAAGAAATCAAACTAACTATGGCAATAGTTCCAATAACTATTCCTATGATGGTTAGCAAGCTCTGAGTTCTCTTCTGTTTTAGATTTTTTCCTGCAAAGGAAATAACATCAATTATTTTCATATGTCCCCTCAAAATTAACATTATAACTATCCAATTTATATTTTATAAACAATAATACTTAATAACATACATTCCAATTTGGGGGGAGCTCATGAAATATTTAAAAATTCTGTTTTCTTTACTTGCAATGATTCTAATTTCAAATGTCTATGGATTAGCCATTGACAGCCCGCAGTACAGGGTAGATAACCCGGTACCAGATGAAAAATCGCCGAATATAATTCATCCTGGTGACGATGTAAGTGTATGGTTTAAAATAACAAACAACAACTACGACAAGGAATTAAAAGATATTAAAGTTATTATAAAGCCACATTATCCTTATGAATTAAGACAAGTAAATCCAACAAAGGGAATTGCAACTATATCACACCTAAATGGGGGAGAGAGTGATACGGTTTATTTCAAATTACATGTAAATGAAAACGCACCTTCACAGGATTATAGGATAGATGTAACAGTAGTAGCCACAGAGTATGAAACTAAGGGAAATGAAGTATATGAAAGAGAAATAAACTTTACAAAGATTTACTACCTACCAATATATGGAATTGCAAAATTTGAAATTGATATAAACAACAATACCATAAGTCCCTCTGAATCTAAGGTTTTAAAATTAACTCTTAAAAATAAGGGGACTGGGGTTGCAAAGTATTTGATGGTTAATTTTGAAGGAACTAAAAATGTAAATCTATTGGGTAGTACAACCTATTATTTAGAATCACTAAATCCTAGAAATGAAAAAAGTATTCAACTTAATATCTATGCCACCCCGGAAGTCGAAGATGGAATCCATACAGTTACTACTAAGATATCGTGGATAGGGGAGGACGGAAACCAATACAACTCAACTATACCAATTAATTTAAAGGTCGTTAAGAAAATACACAACAATCAACCTTATATATATTTAGAAGGGTACCGGAAAACACAGGATGGATACGAAGTAACTATTGGTATGGCAAATAGAGGTACTACAAAACTAAAACACTGTGTTTTAGCACTGTCCGGCGGTCCAAAGGAATTGAATAATAACCACATTAAGTATATTGGAGATTTAGATGAAGACGATTACGACACTGCAATTTTTGACTTTAGTTATGACGACCTAAAAAATACAACAGTTTTAAGAGTGAATTTTACCTACTTTGATGAATATCATAATGAATACTACCTTACAGAAACCTTTAACATAGATACTCGACCTAAAATCCGATCTGATAGCAATAAATTATATTACTGGATTGCAGGCGGGATTCTAATCGTGGTAGTGACTTATTTGTATATAAGAAGGAAGAAAAAAGTATATGTTGAGGAATAATCTTTTCTTATTTTTTTAAGTTTCAAAATTAATTTAAAATTAAATAAAATAAAAAAATATAGGCATCAGTTAAGTTTCTCATCTTCTTCGCCTAGTTTAAGACGAATCAGCCGGGGATAATATCATCATTTGCCTATATGGTGTATAATCGTTTGCAAATTATTTGTCATTATTCAATCATGATAATTTCTAAAGAATGATAATTTATACCTTAATTTTTCATGGTTACATCATTTATATGCAAACGACCATATTTAAGAGATATATTTGTCAAGTACGTTTAGCACATCTCTTATTATCCCATTTTCGCTTATTGGATCCACTTCAATATTCGAATGAATTATAAGATAAAGAGGAATATCATTTTTCTTAATGGTTGTTATATAAATGTATTCATCTCCAGCCTTTACGATCACTTTCGATGCGTTTTTTACTATATTATTTACGTTTTGAAATATGTTACTGTACTGTGCAGCAACTTCTTCAGGATCCTTGAGGGTTGATGCAATGGTTAAACCTTCTTCGTTTACTATTGTTATATCTGAGAGCTCGTTATCAAGTGCAATTTCCAATAGGTCGTATTCATCTGAGGCTTTCCTACTATTTTCAGTTGTGTATTTTTTAAGCTCTTTTAATCCTTCAATAACTTCTTCTTCAAGTTTTTCAATATTCTCTTTGCTGTTTTTATAGTGATAGTATTTAGTGAGCTTCCAACACGCTATCGAACCCAAAAATCCCACTATCAACGAAAATATAAAAAGATAAACACTCCCCATAATAACACCTATTCAAGTTCAATAGATATACTTGAATCCATATCAATAATATAATTATCCAAAATTTTTTGAATGAGATCTTCAATATCCCCCGGATTAATTTTCTTTTTTATAACTCCAAAAACCTTTTTAGGCGTTATTTTAACGTTACATATGCATGAGTACCCATCATCGTACTTAACTGAAATACTTACTAAAAAATTCTCAATGTCACTTATGCCCTTAAGTGAATTCTCTATTTTTTCCTTTAATTCTTCCTCTATTTTCTTTAGATCCGATGCATCTGGAACTGTAATATCCTGAATTATCCTATTCACCATATCTTCATCAGGCGGTTGTATTCCAAACTTCTTTAATAGTTCTTCACGGGATAACTTAGGTTCTTCAGCAGATTCATTCTGAGTATCTACTTTATCGGTTCTGGTTTCTTCAGATTTATCTGAAATGTGCTTAAGTTCCCCTGTAGGTACTAATGACCCCTCAAAATCATTTTCAATGTCTTTTGTTACACTTGAAGAAGAAGTATAAACCGTAGGGATTTCAAGTTTTGCATTTGGATATAACTCCAGGAAAACTTCTAATTTTTTAGAATCGTATTCGTAGATATCAACAATTGCACCAGGTTCTTTTATAATGTTTTCCAAAATGTTATATGCTTCTTCCCCAAATATTGCCCCTGAGAGATCTTGATAAGCTGCTGCAAAAGGCACTTTATCTTTGAAAATAATGTATCCTCTTTTATAGCCATTATCAGCTTTTTTGAAAATATCCAAAAGTCGATAACCTTCCAGATACTCACCTAGGAGCTCAGGGATTTTTACACTTTCCTGTTCATCTAATTTATTATAGTCATCATAATTTATGATTACTCCCATTTTAATAGGTTTGCCTTCAGGAACACTTAAATTGATATTTTGACATTTAGTATCTGGAATATATTGGTTTTCCATGGATTCATTCTTTCTATTGTTTTTGTTTAGAAATATTTCCCCATATAGTTCCATCATTAGTTTTAATTTATTGGAGTCGTAAGCGAAAATATCCACCACCTGGTTTTCTTGCTTTTTTATTTCTTCGATTAAATCTTTGGCATCTGCTCCAAAAACTTCTTTTTCATAGTTGTAGTAATAACCAATAATCTCTTTATCTTTAAAAAAAACGTATCCTTCCTCAAATTGACCGTTTTTCTTTGTAGATATTCTTAGGTAACCTTGAAAATCCTCAGGCAGATTCTTAACAACTTCATCATAGTTTTCTCCTATTCCAAGGAATTTTCCTTCTAATATTTCCATTAAAATCCCCTTTTATCATTATTTCTTACGCGTATGCTAATCATCTCCTTTACCCTTATTTATTCTCCTATGGATATTTGCGGCAATTAGCCCTGCAAAAACGCCTGCACCAAAACCATTGTCCATATTTACTACTGTAAGACCTGGAGCACAGGAATGCAACATTGTGAGTAATGGTGTTATTTTTATCCCATACCCTACCGATGTTGGAACTCCAACAACTGGAACGTCCACAAGTGATGTTACAACTGAAGGTAACGCCCCCTCCATACCTGCAACAACAATTATGCAGCACACGTCTTCTTCTATCATCATCTTAAGTGGTCCAAAAAGCCTGTGAACTCCTGCGATTCCCACATCATAGGATGTTAAGACTTCACAGCCCATCAATTCTGCAGCTTCCCTAGCCTCCTCTGCAATTGGAAGATCTGATGTTCCTGCGGCAAGTATCCCAATTTTTCCTATTCTTTCTATCTTGTGATCTTTTTTTATTAATGATGCAGTTCTTGCCATTTCATTAATTTCTAATTTAAATTCGGTATTATCCTTTAAGATGTTTTTCAGCCCTTCGATGTCTTTAACTCTGGTAGCAAGTGCTATTCCATTATCGTGTGCTAAATGAATCATTATTTTTGCTATGTCCTCAGTTCTTTTGCCTTCACCATAAATTACTTCAGGAATTCCAGTTCTCAGTTTTCTGGTGGTATCCAATTTACACATGTTGCCTATCTCTTCAAAGTACGTTAGTTTTAATTTCTTTTCTGCTTCTTCCAAACTTATCTCGCCGTTTTTAAATTTTGTTAAAATCTCCTTCATAATTTCCCTTCAGCTTTTGATTATTACTATCTTATCTGTGAATGGTTTTATAATTTTTTCCTTCATAGCATATTTACAATAAAAATTAACTAAACTAATATGAATAATACAATAAATAGATATATAGTTAAACTAGATTTTTTTCCATTCAATACCTTTATTCTCAAAAAATTCAATGTATCTTCTTTTGTCGTCCCCCCGTAGTCCTTTCCAGTCAAAAACTACATAGTCGAATTCTTGTTTTTCTAGCAATTGTTCAAGTACACTCTCAGAGAGTTGAGCATACTTTGGGGTTAAGTATCCAATATAGTAATCACCGGATAGAGCTCGTCTTGTAAACTTGGAAGTATAGTGGCCCCCACCAAGCCCGATAATTTTTTCCTTTTCTTCAAATTCTTTATTTTTTAAAATATCTAATGTATCGACTACAGATTTTGCGATTATTTCTCCAGCTTCCTCAATAATCCATTCTTTTTCACTACTTCCAATTTCAACAAAAACAGCCGGAGCTCTCAAATCAGATGGTCCGTGATGTACGACTTCAAAAGAAACATCAAAATTTAAAGAACTGTATTCATCCAAACTGTTGTATTCAGAAATCTTATTAAGTAAAATGGTGTTTAAAACAGGATCACATGGACAGACTTCTTCTTTATTGCCCCCAAATGAATTATCCTCAGTTAAGTTTCCAGGGGTGTGGACCGTTAATGTAGGTTTGCCGCTTTCACTCCTGTGTTTTGATAAAAAAATATAGCAGTCGGAATCGGGTAAGTCATTTTGAGACAAACGTGTAAGCTTCTTATCAGTTTCAAAAATCTTAAAATCACAATTTTTTTGTCTTTTTAATTCTTCCAATTTATTCTTAATATTTTGACTAGCTAAATCTTCCGTTGTTGACACGAGTAAATATTCCATACTATCATCCTCATTGCCGTTGTTGTTATAGTTTTTAAATTATTTTTAAATACTACTACAATATACTAAGTATATTGTAACGCATTATTCGTTATTTATGACTTTATTAAATTTAATGTATGTAAATGTGTGACATCTTTCGTCAAACGACCTGTACTGACGACGAGTATTATCATTCAGTTTAAGAAATTACGGTGATAAAGTGGCTGAAGCTAATGAAATATTTGATGAATTTAAAGAACATTCAATTGCAGAATTTTTCAGAAAAAATAGACACATGCTTGGATACAGTGGAAAATTAAGAAGTATGACCACAATAATTCACGAACTAGTAACTAACAGCCTAGATGCCTGTGAAGAGGCAGAGATTTTACCTGATATCAACGTGGAGATAGAAAAATTAGGTGCAGACCACTACAAAATATCAATTGAAGATAATGGACCTGGTATTCCTCCAGAATTCATACCTAAAGTATTCGGTAAAATGCTTGCCGGTTCTAAAATGCACAGATTGGTCCAATCAAGAGGTCAGCAAGGAATAGGGGCAGCGGGAGTACTCTTATTTGCTCAAATGACCACAGGAAAACCTCTTAAAATCATTACATCACTTGGAGATGGTGTAATCCACACCATGGAAATTAAAATGAGCATCGAGAAAAACGAAGGGGATATTGTTTCACATACTACCAGAGACGGTTACTGGAGAGGAACCAGAGTTGAAGGGGAATTTAAAGAAGTTACATACAGTAGAAGAGAACAAGGGCCATTTGAATACTTAAGAAGAATAAGTTTGGCAACACCTCATGCTAAAATAACCTTAAAAGATCCTGATGAAACTGTAGTTTTTGATAGAACAGTTGATGCAATCCCAGAACGTCCGGAAGAAATGAGGCCCCACCCATACGGTTTAACACCTGATGAATTACTTTATATTTCAAGAAAAACGGATTCCGTTAGGATCTCAAGTATGCTAACTAGTGAATTATCAAGGGTTACCTCAAAAAGAATTAAAGAACTACATGAATACATTTTGAGGGATAAATTATTGGAAAACTACAGAGATAGTACTTTTTGGGATATAGTTATAGGATGCTACCTAAATGTTGATATCAACAGTTATTTGGATAAATATGGAAAGTACTTTGACAAGAAGGAAATAGAGGAAGTAAAGAACTTGATAAATGAGCTCCCAGAAAGTTTATCAGAACTTAAGATTTACTACCTGAAATACCTTATAACAGAATATTTGATTAACAAACTGGATGATGAAGAAATAAAAGAGATAAGAAACCAGTTTAAAAAGAAACCAGAAAATTTCATAGAGTACATGGAAAAGAATTACTTAAATGCAGCATTGATGGACGAATTCAAGAGAAAATTAAAAACAATTGCAAAACCTCCAAAAGAATTTATCGATTCACTTATAGAAATGGCAATGGTTTCAGATGAGGAGTTAAAAAGATATAGAAAGGAAATAAAGAATTTATTAAAGAAAAATCCGAGAGAAATGGGATGGGATGATGCCGAATTAATAGTAAGGGTACTTCAAGATATGCATTTTATGGCACCATCCACCACTGGTTTAAGACCTATAAATGACGAAAACATTCATAAATCCTTGGAAACATTGAATCCAGACTTTGTTAAAACATTGACAAGGAGACCAAAAACCTACAAGGGTGGAATTCCATTTGCAGTTGAGGTAGGTATAGCCTATGGAGGAGACGCAGGTAAAGTCGTCGATAGCTCCAGAAAAATGGAAATAATGAGATTTGCAAACCATGTACCATTGCTGTTCGATACTTCAGGTTGTGGAATAACCAATGCTGTAAAGAGCATAAACTGGAGAAGATATGGATTGAGAAGCGATGAAGATGCGCCACTTACAGTATTTGTTAACTTAATATCAACACACATACCTTATACCTCTGCAGGAAAACAGGCAGTAGCTTGTAGCACTGAAGAAAACGAGGAAATATTCAATGAAATAAGGCAGGCCTTAATGATATGTGCAAGGGAGTTGGAACACCACATATCAAGGATAAGGAGAGAAAAAGAAGAAGAACAAAAGAAAAAATACATTCTAAAATACGCGGTAATCTTTGCAGAGGGTCTTGCAAACATTACAAGTAGGAGAAAAGAAGAAATCGAAGAAAGAGTTATTGAACTATTAAAATAATCTCTTTAACTACATTATTTATCCATTTACCGTATTTTATTCGTTCATTTTTATTTTAATATTTTTTAATGAGGGGGGCTTTTTTGTGTTATCAAAAGAAATTGTGGTTGAAAAAATAAAATCTTACAAACCTTGCCTTAACTG
This sequence comes from Methanothermococcus thermolithotrophicus DSM 2095, assembly GCF_000376965.1. Taxonomy (NCBI): domain Archaea; kingdom Methanobacteriati; phylum Methanobacteriota; class Methanococci; order Methanococcales; family Methanococcaceae; genus Methanothermococcus; species Methanothermococcus thermolithotrophicus. Next base: position 26,912 of record NZ_AQXV01000055.1, read on the forward strand.
CAACAATCCAATACCAAAAAATGTTCCAATAAATAAACTGAAAATAGAAAATAGAAAAAAGGTTTGTGGGTGTGGAAAAACTCATATAGATGACGTGATGTTGGATGTATTTGATATTATGAAAGATGAGGGTGAATTTGAAGATTCAAATAAGGTTTCCTTAAAGGATGTCGGAGCTCCGTTGATGGAAATTGGATATCCATTAAAATATTTGCCAGTATTAAGAAAAAATGAGCTAATTGTTATGACAGATGTTTCAAAGAAATGTGCAAAGGAAATTGTCAAGATAGATGAGGTAAAGGGCGTACTATCTAAAAATCAAAGACCATCTGGTAATTCTTCTGAAATAAATAAGTTATTGTATGGAAATGATTTTAGATGCGATGTTTTTCCAATAAAATCCATTAATGACTGTGTCATAGTTTGCAAAAATCAGTCAAAAATCCACATAGAGTTTCCAAGACTATACAATCCAAAAATATTAAAGGTAGAGAGACTTAACCTTAAAAATAAGGTTGTAATTGATGGTTTTTGCGGTGTTGGAACTTTAGGAATGATTGCATTAAAGAAAGGGGCGAAAAAAGTAATTTTTTGTGATATTAACAAATACGCCATAGGCGATTTAATTTATAACTTAAAGTTGAATTTTGGAGAAGAAGTTTTTAACCATGTTGAGATTGTAAATTCTGATTTTTTGGATTTGGATGTAAAAGCATATAATGGAGATATATGCCTTGTGGATTTGTTCCCATATATGGATCCAACTGAATATTTAAAAAAAGCGAAAGAAATTGCAGACAAGGTAGTGGTTATTTAAACTAAATGTAATTATTGTTGATTTTACTAAAAAAGCTACATTTGTGGGATTATGAGACAGAACAAGAAACTAGGCCAGTGTTTTTTAACAGATAAAAACTTTGTAAAAAGAGCAGTTGAAAGTGCAGAATTAAACAAAAATGATGTAGTTTTAGAGATAGGTCTTGGAAAGGGAATACTAACAAAAGAAATTGCAAAAAATGCAAAAAAAGTTTATGTTATAGAGCTGGACAGAAGGCTTGAACCCTATGCTGACGAAATTTTAAAAGAATTTTCAAATGTTGAGGTTATATGGAACGATGCTTTAAAGGTAGATTTAAAGCAACTTGGCTTTAACAAAATAGTTGCCAACCTTCCATACCAGATTTCATCGCCAATAACATTCAAGTTCTTAGAGAATGATTTTGAAGTTGCAGTTTTAATGTACCAGTATGAGTTTGCCAAAAGAATGGTGGCAGCTCCTGGAACTAAGGAGTATGGAAGATTAAGTGTTGCAGTTCAGTATAAGGCAAATGTGGAGTTTGTATGCAAGGTTCCACCGTCAGCATTTTCTCCAAGACCAAAGGTAAATTCTGCAATAATAAAATTGACAAAAAGGGAAAAACCACTATTTTATGTTGAAAATGAAGAATTTTTTGAAAAAATACTTAGGGCATTATTCCAGCACAAAAACAAGATCGTCAAAAGAGCTCTTATTAACTCAAGTCATGAACTTGGAATTGATAGGAAAGACCTGGAGGATATATTAAATTCAATAGATGATAAATTTAATTTAAATGAAAGAGTTTTTAAACTAAGTCCTGAGAAAATAGGTGAGCTCAGTAATTTACTATTCAATAATATCGCCAAAAAAGATAAAGATAAGTTATAATAATTAATTTTAATTTTTCAATTCCTTAATTACTTCATCAACAATTTGTGGAGCCAATCCAATGTATGTCTTGTAGTCAAATAATCTTTCAACGTCTTCCAAAGTTAAATACTTCATAACTTCTTCATTTTCTAGTAAAACTTCTTTTAAGTGCCTATTTTCATCATGAGCTTTCATTGCACATTTTCTAACTGTTTCATGTGCTGTTTGTCTTCCCATACCTTTTTTTGCAAGTTCCATCATTACTCTTTCAGCCATTATCAATCCTTTTGTTAATTCAAGGTTTCTATTTACGTTTTCAATATTTACAGTTAACTTCTTCATTCCTTTAATTGCAAGGTTTAAAATATGGTCAAGCAAAATGCAGCTCTCAGGGAATAAACATCTTTCAGGTGAGGAGTTTGTAAGGTCTCTTTCTTCCCATAGAGGTATGTTGTCAAATTCTGCCAATGCATTTGCCTTTATAACTCTTGATAAACCGCAGATTTGCTCAAATGTTATTGGGTTTCTTTTGTGAGGCATTGTTGATGATCCGGTTTGTTTTGAAGCATCAAACTCTTCTTCAAGTTCTTTTATTTCAGATCTCTGCATGCTTCTTACTGTAATTCCAATTTTATTTAATGTTTGAGCAATTAAAGCCAGAACTGCCATAAATTCAGCATGCCTGTCCCTTTGAACAACTTGATTTGATATTAAAACAGGATTTAATCCTAAAATTTCACCAACACGTTTGTGAACCAGCAATCCGTTTTCACCAATTGCAGCCATTGTACCTACTGCACCAGTTATCATTGAAACACACAATCTATCTTTACACTCCTTCAATCTTTCAATATGTCTGCTTATTTCAGCTGCCCATAGTGCAAATTTCATTCCATAGGTTGTTGGAACTGCATGCTGTCCGTGTGTTCTACCAATACAAACTGTGTATTTGTGTTCTTCAGCTTTCTTAAGTAACTCTTCTTTTAATTTTTCTAATTTATCTTCTAAAATTGCTATTGCATCCTTAAATTGGAGTGATTGAGCAGTATCTATAATATCGTTAGAGGTTGAACCAAAGTGTATGTATTCACCAGCATTTCCTTCACAAACTTCTGCAAAAGCTTTAACAACAGATACAACATCGTGTCTTGTTTCTCTTTCTATCCCCTTAACTCTTTCCAACTTAACATATTTTGTTGATGCCTTTCTGTTTATTTCTTCTGCAGCTTCTTTTGGTATCATACCGAGCTCTGCCTCAGCCTTTGCCAGTGCAGCTTCTACTTCAAGCATCTTTTGAAGTTTTGTTTCTTCTTCCCATACTCTTTTCATTTCTTCAGTTCCATATCTAAAATCTATTGGGTGTACCGCCATATTTTCACCTTTCTTTTTCTGGTTAAGATATAATCGCTCTGTGAATAGCTGTCATGAATATTGTTTTTTTATATTTAATATTTCGTTTAACACCTTTGATGTAATGATGTGAGTCATGAAAACCTAACGGTTTTTCGAACATCGAAGCAAATCGAAGATTTGTTGAGAAGTGAGAAACCAGCGAATCCGAAGGATTCGTGCAGTTCAAGACCCTTAACGGGCTACGAAATCTGAAAGATTTCATTTAAGTGCATAGATTCTTTTCACATCTTCTAATGTATTTATATCATTTATAGATTTATCCTCCCTAATCTGCACAACCCTCGGGAATCTCAGTGCATAGCCACATTCATACTTATCAGATTTTTGAATTTCTTCGTAAGTTACTTCCAAAACTATTTTTGGCTCAACAATAACTTCTTCTCCTAAATCTTCAATTTTTACCTCTTCTATCATCTTGGTTAATCTATCCAGCTCTTCTTCAGTTAAACCACTGCCAACATGACCAATAGAGTATAGGTTACCTTCTTCATCTTTTACTGAAATCTCAAAGGAGCCGTACCAGTCTTTTCTTTTTCCCATTCCCATCCTTGCCCTTGTAATTACAACGTCAAGATTTTCTAGCGTAGGCTTGAATTTATACATGGTCCTTACCCTGCTCCCTGGAGTGTATGGGGCATTTGGATTTTTGATCATAACCCCTTCGTGACCTATGCTCAAACTCCATTTAAAGAATTCCTCCGCCTTTTTTAAATCATCTGTTGTTAATCTATAAGATATATCGATTTTTTTATCTGATTTTATCTCACTTTCAATTTTTTCTCTGTCTTTTTCCCAGTCGTTTGTACCAACAATTTTTTCCAATATTTTCCTTCTTTCTTTTAATGGTAGGTCAATCAGTTCTCTATCGTGGTATAGTATATCAAAGAGATAGACCCTTAGATTTATCTCTTCAGTCATTCTTTTTATATCGTATTTTCTCCTAAATCTCCTTAGTATATCTTGAAATGGTCTTGGATGTCCTGTTTTTAAATCTATAGCCACACATTCTCCTTCTACAATAATATTGTCCATATTCATTTTTTTTACTTCATCTACAATTTCAGGAATTGAGTTAGTAATGTTTTCCAGTTTTCTGCTGTATATCTTAACAGTATCTCCTTTTTTATGGATTTGAACCCTAGCTCCATCGTATTTTGTTTCAAATTGCGGTTCTCCCATCTCAGTTATTGCATCCTCTATTGAAGAAATTAATTGAGCAAGCATAGGTTTAATGGGCCTAAATACCTTCAGCTTCAAATCTTTATCCTTGTCTATATCGACTCCTAACATTAATTTTTCTGCAATTAACCCTATATCGTTTGTAACTGCATATATCTTCTCCAATTTATCCTTAGGAACATTAAAATAGATCGAAAGAGAATTTAAAATCGTTGGAACATTTAAACCTATTCTCATATCCTCCAAAATAAGTCTAGCTAAGTACCTACGTTCAACTGGGGAAGCCTTTAACAATAAACTTGCAATATGCCTAACTTTCTTTTTTTGAGAATTTGTACCTTCGATTTCAGAGACTTTTTTTAGTGTTTCATATACTTCATTGAGTTTTAAAGGCTGTTGAAACAGTGAAACCTGCCTTATGTCCGAACTTAACTTCTCCACAGCATAACCTATGTCTCCAGTTTCTTTTATAGCTTTTAATAGCCTTTTTTCATCTATTCCCATAGATTTTATAGCTTCTATTAATAAGTTAGGGCCAATTCCTAACTCCTTATCCTCATGCTCTGCAAAAACTCTACCTATTGTGATATAACATATTTTTTTAAGGTCTTCAGGATTCCCTTCTTTTTTTACCCTATCTATCAATTCAATAAAATAATCTGTTTTTTCTAGCCTTTTGGGAGTTTTTTCTATTTTATCGAATATTTCGCAAATATGTGAAAAATTAATGGTGGTCTTAGAATCCATACTTGCATCTTTGACATCGTTATGGTACATATCCTTAAACATTTTTTCACTCGTTTTCTTATATTAATATGGTTAGCAAGGATGAACAGTAATAAAACTATCATATATACAGGGAATAGTCATTTGTCATTTTTACAGGTTAAACCGATAAAAAAATAAATTGGTAATAACAATCGTTAAAAATTTTAAAAAGGTACTGTAAAGAGTTAAAGGTATTTGTTGTCATGTCATTAATTAGTTACTATTATTTTGCTCGCTTGTCGATGTAATTATACTTTTTAGTGTTTCATTGAATTCTGTAATTGTGTTGTTGAGCTCCTCCAGACTTTTATTATCCAGAGAATCTAGGTTCATATTGATTACATCATCACTGAGAACATTATCTCCAACTTCCATCGTTTTATCTACCATATTCAAATATTTATCCACATTGAATATATTTAAACTACCCTCATTATCTTTGTAGTTCTTATAGGTGTTGACGTATCCGCTGTCCTCTAAAAACTTTAGCCCATAACCAAAAAGAATCAAAAGTATAATAAGAGTTAAAAGATTTTTGTAAAATTTTAAGAGCATCTTATCACGATTATAGTGTGCTTCCTAATCATATGATATTTATGTAACTCTTTATTTATATATGATGCGATAATCATTTATCACTTTGTAATCTCCGCCTAACGGCCTCTGCATGGTTGAAAAGACCCTCTGCTTCAGCTAAAGTAATTACTATGTCGCCTATATTCTCTAGTCCTTCTTTGGTGAGCTCCTGAACTGTAGGTTTTTTTATAAATGTTTCAACACTCAATCCTGAATACATTCTTGCACAGGCTGATGTAGGTAGTACGTGGTTTGTTCCACTTGCATAATCCCCTACTGGAACAGGTGAATAGTTTCCTAAGAATATACTTCCAGCATTATTTATTGATTTTAAAACTTCCCTAGGATCTTCTGTAATTATTTCTAAGTGCTCAGGTGCATATTCATTTGAAAATTCTATACATTCTTTTAGGTCTCCAACCACTATTGCAGAGTTTTCCATGGATTTTTCAATAATTTCAGTTCTTTGTACAGTTTTTAATGCTTCGTGTATTTTGTTTTTTATCTTTTCCGCCTTTTCCATGTTTGTGGCAGTTATTATACAGGAAGCATTTGGATCGTGTTCTGCCTGTGCAAGGAAATCCATTGCTACATACTCTTCATTTGCAGTATCGTCACAGATTATTAAAACCTCTGACGGTCCTGCAGGGAAGTCTATTGCAACATCTCCATAAACCAGTTTTTTTGCAGCAGTTACAAAGATGTTTCCAGGACCTACGATTATATCGACTTTTGGTATTGATTCGGTTCCATATGCCAGAGCCCCTATAGCCTGAGCTCCACCTACTTTATATATGTCATCTACATTTGCAATATCGGATGCTACCAAAGTTGCAGGATTTCCTTCGTTTCCAGCAGGTGGTGATGTAACAATTACCTTTTCAACTCCAGCAACCTTTGCAGGAATTACAGTCATTAAAACAGTTGATGGATAGAATGCTCTACCTCCTGGAACATAACAGCCAGCTTTTTCTATCGGCCTTATTATCTGACCTGCTTTGATGCCATTTTTATTTATTTCCCACTCCTTAAGGTTGTTTAACTGCATTTTGTGAAATTCTGCTATACTTTCTGCAGCTTTCTCTATTGCCTCTACGATTTTATAATCTATCTTTTCGTAGGCTCTTTCTATTTCATCCTTACCTACTTTAAAGTCTTCAATATCTACTTTATCAAATTTTTTTGTGTATTCTCTTAAGGCAGTGTCTCCTTTTTCCCTGACGTTGTCCAAAATTTCTTGAACAGTAGGTATTATATTTTCAAGGTTCATTTTGTTTCTGTTAATGATTTTGTCCTTTTCTTCGGGTGTTAGTTCATCTATTCTTTTAATTATCATAAAAAATACCTCCAATGTGTAGGGTGAAACTGTAAATATATATTGTCATAATATTTTTCATACATTCTAAAATATATCTAAATACTCTTTATAACAACGCTATTTTTTCACAGACTCGCTCTAAAGTACTACCATAACCTTTGATATCAAATACTTCTCTTATCTTTTTTTCTTTTTCTTCGTTCAGCTCTAAAACCGAATCGTCTATTTCTCCACCAACAACATCCAAGACCTTATTTAACGTCTCTTCGTTTTCACAAATTATACAAATATTTCCTTCTTTTCCTTCTTTTACTCCAATTGTTTTTATTGCATTTGTTATCTGTCTCTGTGCTGAAGCTCTTACCAATATTTCCATCCACATATTATTTGATATTGGTTTTTTTGTTTTTGCTTGATTTATACTATGAATTATGTGCTTTTTTGAAGCTACCAAGTCGGCATTCAGTATCTGAAATGGAAGATTTAAATTAAATACTTCCTTTGAAACTTTTGCATGTCTAATGCCTTTTATAATCATATTATCGCCAACACTCAATATTAATTAATGTAGGATAAAAATGGATAAAATAGATAATACGTTCTTAATCTTAAATCTTAACCTGAGATATATTATATATCAGTTTATATATATGTAAATGGGATAAATATAATAATCTACCCGATTGTAAGAAAACATAAAAGCATAACAAACATAACGAAAAAAATGGGGAGAAATAATGAAAGTTATTCTCGTTGGTGCAGGACCTGGAGATGAAGAATTAATAACCTTAAAAGGACTTAACGCAATAAAAAACGCTGATGTTATTGTTTATGATGATTTAGTTGGAGAAAATCTCTTAAAATATAGTAAACCAGATGCTGAATTGATCTATGTGGGCAAAAGGAAGGGAAAACACTCGCATAAACAGGAGGAGATAAACCAAATACTTGTTGATAAGGCAAAAGAAAATAAAACTGTTGTTAGGTTAAAAGGTGGAGATTCGTTTGTTTTCGGAAGAGGTGGAGAAGAAGTCTTAGAGTTAAAAAAGAATAATATTCCATATGAGATTATACCTGGAATAACCTCTGCAATTGCAGTTCCTGAAGTTGCAAGTATCCCTGTAACCCATAGAAAGGTTGCTACATCCTTTACGGTGGTAACAGGACATGAAGCAGAAGATAAAGATAAAAAACAGGTTAAATTAAGCGAGCTAAATGCAGATACAATTGTTATATTGATGGGAATAACAAATTTGGAAAAACACGTTGAAGAACTACTAAAAAACAATAAAAGAAACGAAAATACTCCTGTGGCCATAATTATGGATGGTACAAAGGAAAATCAGAAAGTAGTAAAGGGGACTTTAGGGAATATTGTTGAAAAGGCTAAAGAAAACAACATAAGGCCGCCGGGAATTATAGTTGTTGGCGATGTGGTTAACGTGCTTGAATAATATGAAAATATATTATTATAAATCGGCATATACATGCCACAATATTTGAGGGGGTATCATGCTTTGGAATGAGGGGATTTTTGTATCTATTATTTGTTTTTTTGTGATGGTGATTGGAGGGATAATTTCTTACTTTGTTAACTCTTTAAAACACAAATACGAATATGAGATTTTTTCCAGCGGTTTCTTGCTAGGGGTGGCTTTATTTATATTGATACCAGGAGGGTATTCAGAAAATTTCGCAGTTTATGTGGTTATGGGGATGCTTTTAGTTTTAATAATTGAAAAAATACTTGCATTTTGCCCTTTAGGTAAAAATTATTGTATGGACTGTGGGGTGGAGGATGAGATTAAAATAAGACTGATTTATCTAATCTCATTTTTTATACACACCTTTATAGATGGGATTATTATAGCTATAACCTTCGCTGGAAGTCTTGGAATAACCCCTTATTTAGCAATAGTATTACACAAACTTCCTGCAGGTTTTGTTTTATTATCTCCGCTAAAACCTTACTACAAAAATAAAGCCATTATCCTGGGTGCCCTAGTTTCATTTGGAACTGTTCTAGGTACGATTGCTGGACTGCAGTTGATACCTCAGATACCTATAAAACCAACAATATCATTTTCTGGAGGCGTATTTATATCTACATCCCTTTTACTGACTTCTCATGCTACTAAACATAATCCAAATATATATTATGCTTTCCTTGGAGTTTTAATTGCTGGATTAATAAGTTTTTTTTAAATAAATATATTTAATAGATAAAACATTTGTAAAAAAGATATAACATACAATAATATATCAAACAAAGGAAGAAGAAAAAATATTTGTTAAATTTCGAAAGGATCTGAATCTTTATTTCTATTATTTGTTTTTTTATTTTTGTATTTCCATCTCCAGCCACCTTTTATCCAGTCTTCTCCAAGATTTTCCTTTTCCGCCCATTCTTTCAAAAATTCTTCCCACTTCTGCCATAATTGCGGATATCCTCTCTTTATGAGATCAATTTCTCCAATGTCCATTGCAGGACACATAAAACATCCAACCCTGTCAAAGCAACTTTCATAAAGTACATTGTAAGGAGCTTTATTTTTGAACAAGTATATCCAAACATGCATTGCAGACCAATTTAAAATTGGGGCTGAAAGCATCTGTTTTTTAATATGGGGGCTATTCCATATTCTCGGTTTTTTTGATCTGTTTATGGATTCGTATTTTCTCAACCCGACAAAAGTTAAGCATCCATTTTCATATTTTTCGTTTATAATTTTTTCAAGTGGTTTCATCTTGCAAACTTCACTACACCATCTGTAATCTCTTCCAGGGGGGCCGTATTCTCTGACTTTTTCCCAGAACTCTCTAGATTCTGCTTTATGAATTTTTATATTGTATGTCTTTTCAATGAGCTCTACATTTTCAAGTGTCTCTGGGAACTCTATACCCGTATCTGTGAATAAGACATCAAACTTCACAGGTTCTTCACAATCCCTAAATGCCTTTAAAGCCAGTAAAAGAACAATTAAACTATCTTTTCCTCCAGAGTAAGCGATCACACATGGTCTTTTAATTCTCTTTATAGTATTCCTCATAAAACCTACAGAGTTACTTTCAAACCTTTCAATTACATCGTTATTTGCCTTTACCATCTTTTCAATGGCGTCCTCTCCAACTTCATTTAGTATATTGGCTTTTTTTGGCATTTCTGCCTTTCTGACTTTTGCCACCATACCCTTTTCTGAGTCTAGAATTTCGTCATAGCTCATTCTAGCTCTACCGACACCTAAGACATCTAAATCTGTGTATTTATTGCTATCGTTATTGCTACTGCCATTATTGTTTTTTTCAACCAAAATTATAACATCGTCGTTTTTTTCTATATCTTCAGAGGCGTATTTTACACCAGGTCTTAAAACAGAAGCTCCCTTATTCAATATATAAGGAACTACCTCCTCACTTATTGAGATGATCTTTTTAGTCCCTCCAACATTTATTATTCTCCTAGCTCCTTCTATAGTAGGAATTATTTTCCAAGAATAGTCTTTTTCATCAAATCTTAAGATCCCAAATACTTGTCCATCCAATATTATCTCTCGCATATACTCTATACCAGGTGCCTTATTTAGAAGAACAACTCATTAACTCCAAACTGTTTTTCCAGAGTTTCTCTTATTAAATTTAAATCCCTTTCAAATGCAGGTCTTGCATCACCTGGTGGGGTTATTTTTACATCAAAAGGTTCCTCGCCACATATGTTACATTTTTTGTCTATTATAGGTAAATTACAGTTTTTACACCATTTTAGGTGAATTTTTCCAAGCATGTTTTTCATCATTTGTATCACCGTTTTTTACTTAATTCAGTTTTTCATTAAAATATCATTTTAACACCTACTAAAAGCAAAATAATCCCCAATAGTTTCTTTAAAAATTCTGGTTCAAACTTATTTGATAGTTTAGCTCCAAATTGAGATAATAACATACTTGCAATAGCAATAGGTATCCCTACAAACAATGATACATACCCTACAAAGTATAAGTATTTAATATTGTCAAAACCATTTAATGGATTTGAACTTGTTAAATATCCTATCAAGCCGCTTAAGGATATTATAATCATCATAGCTAAAGAAGTTCCTATGCTCTTTTTCATAGGGATGCCCATAATCAATGTTAAAAAAGGCACGATTATTATTCCACCACCTATTCCAAAGATACTTGAAGATATTCCTGCTAAAATACCAAAGAGAAAAATTAATTTTGGGTCGGTCTTTTTAACTTCCATTGTAGATAATGGGTTTGTAGGATTAAGTATGCTAAAACCATGTTCTCTGTTATTCCTATCAATAAGCATCTTTATAGAAATAATTATCAGAAAAAGTCCAAAAATAATCTTATACGAATTTCCACTTAAATAATCCAAGACAATTTTTACTCCAATAAATGACCCAAAAATACCGGAAACCCCCAACATAAGCGAGTATTTCCAAATTACATTTTTATTTAAAGCATGTCTATAAGTTCCAGCTACTGAAGTTAAAAAGACCACAAACAAACTTGTAGCCACAGCTATCTTTACCGTATAATCCTCGGGAATACTTAAGAGTTCAAATAAGTAAATCAATAGTGGGGTGGTGATAAAACCTCCGCCCAATCCCAATAGACCTGAAGTAAAACCTACAAAAGAACCTAAAAAAACCAAAAAACTAAATATATAAACTATACTCATCATATCCCTTACAGTCTCTCATATTATATTCATTTATTACCGCAGATATCCTTTGAGCTCCATTTTCTAATTACCTCTTTTATTATATCGTAGGAACTGTGAAATGGGCATTCAACATATTCTTCAACTTTTACGACCTCTGGATTTAAGTTGTATTTTTTCAGTTGTTTTTTTAATTCTTCAACTTTATAGGTGGTTTGATCAGGACCCAATACAATTACATCAGGTTTAATTTTTAGTATTGGTTCTAATTTGTCATTTAAACTACCTAAAATTGCTTTATCAACTGGTTTTAGTGCCTCTACCATCATGACCCTCTGTTCTTCGGGAATTATTGGCTTTCTACCTTTTATTTTTTCTACAGTTTTATCTCGGGCTATTATTACAACTAATTCATCTGCTAAACTTTTTGCAAATTTTAATGTATTATAGTGACCAGGGTGTAATAAGTCAAAAGTTCCTGCAGTTACTGCTATCTTCTTTTTTCTGCAAGGTTTAAACGCCTCAGAATTTTCTATTTTCTCGTTAGTCTTTGAAATCATGTTATCACATTTTATATTATACAACGGAATATTGAAGTTATTTGTTCAATACTTTATCTTGGTGTTTAGTCGTTCCACAATTATTTGCATGTTGTATTAACTTCAGGAACAACTGTGTTTTCGTATTTTTTTACTTTAAAAACTGCATCCAGAGCTCCGACAATCAATGGTCCAAGTGCAAACCCTCCAAGACCTAGGGTTAATGGACCTATTAAAAAGGCTATCAATATTAAAACAGGATGTACATCACTTTCTTTTTTAACCACCATAGGCCTTATTACAAAATCTGGCATTGTAGATAGAAAGATTACCCCAAATATAAATAGTTCGATAGCTTTTACAACCTCTCCAGTAATGAGGTAATAAATAGAAAACGGCACATAAACCGCCCATCCACCAACTATAGGTAATAAAGCAAATATGCCCGTTATTACCGCCAAGATAAAGGCATTTGGTATCCCAATTAGGTAATAACCAATACCAGAAATCATCCCAATAACTATGGATGTAAATGCATTTCCAATAAATAAGTGTCTGTAAGAATCGTTTAAATTATTCAAAAATACGGCAGTTTTTTGATAGTATGCTTGAGGAATGTTGGGCATAATTACATTTTTGAGTCTGTAACCATCTTTTAAGAAATAATAAGTCATGAAGAATATCATAGTTATTTTTATGATTATTTGTGGTAGGATGGATATTTGATTTAACATACTATTTATTGTAGGTTTTAAAATCTCCCATGTCTGAGATAAGATTATATTTATATTGGCTGCAATCCTCTCTTGAAGACCAAAATAATCAAATAACTCAACAATGTCATTTAATATCTTGTTTACATCCAAATCCAGTAGAAACAAAAGTAAAGATTTTAGGACCATCAATCCCACAATTATGGTAGGTATTGTAAATACCAACAAACATGTTAATGCAGACAAGGATTTTCCTAAATATGGTTTAAGTCTGTCATATATGGGTTTTGCCATGTATGCAAATGCACATGAGAATGCCAATGCATCTATAAACGGCCAAATCATGTAAATTGAGGATAAAAACACAATTAAAACAAAAATTCTCATTATTACTCTAAATTCATTACTGTTCATAGTAACCCCATCCTATTGTAAACACAAACTATGATAAATTAGAAATTCAATATAATTAGTTGTAAGTATCTAATAGTTTTGGAGGAAGACTATATGAATATTTTGATAGACGCGTCAAATAGGAAATATGAAGTGGTTGATAAAGAGCTCCTTACATTAAATTGGGGGATATATTGGCATGAAAAGTATGAAACTTGGAAGTACGATGTGTACGATGATAAAAATGTATTTTGCTTTGGTAAAGGTGTGCTTCCAGTTATTGGGGGCCATAGGTTAATATTTTCATTTAGATCCCCTCTCTGGAATGGGTTTCACTTCTCAGCAATGGGGGGTGCAGGATATACATTTAAAAATACAGGATTACAAAATGTGGCGATAATAGGTAGATGTGAAAAACCAAGCCTTCTAGTATTGGACGGGGAAGGAGATACTCTAAAAATAGATTTTTTAGAGGTAAAAGAGAATTTTGATAGCGTATATACATTAAGTGATTATGTATTGGAGTTATTCAAAGAAAAAGACTTTAGAGCATTTGTTGTAGGCCCTGCATCCATTAGGACAAATATGGGCGCAATATTTTCCCCAGTAGTTAGAAATGGAAGTTTTGCAGAAGGTTCAGAAGATTGGGCAGCTCGAGGTGGTGGAGGTTCTGTTCTTTACAGGGCACATAATATATTGGGGGTTGTATTTTACGGAAAGAAAGAAAAAGGGGAAGATAAAGAAAAAGGAAAAGATTTAAAACATATAGTTGAAGAGCACTACAAAAAACCATATACCAAGGTAATACTCGAAAATACTAAAAAATACCGATACAACGATGAGACAAAAACAGGTGGAACCTTTGGGAACAACTACCTTGTAACAATGGATTTAACACCGATATTTAACTGGAGGATGCCCTACATAAATAGGGAAATTAGATTGAAACTTCATAAAAAAATATTAAAATATTTCGTCAATAGATTTAACGAAGAAGCCATAGAAACAAAAAATTGGACCAACTGTGGAGAACCATGTCCAGTATTGTGTAAAAAGTACAGAAAAGGGCTGCATGTTGATTACGAACCTTATGAAGCAAACGGGCCTTCTATAGGGGTATTTGATATTTATGCTGCAGATAAAGTTGTACATACTGTAGATTCACTTGGATTCGATGCTATAGAATTTGGAAACCTTTGTTCTTGGGTATTTGAACTTCTCGATGTCGGAATGCTAAAACCTGAAGAAGTGGGAATAGAAAAGCCAATTTTCAATGTTATGGATTTTGAGGATGATGAAGATATTTTAAAGAACTCAAATCACAATGCAGAACAGGCTGTAAAGTTAGCCAATATTATAGCTTTCCATGAAAATGAAATTGGAACCATATTATCGCAGGGAATAAGAAGAGCTTCCAAAATATTTAACGAAAAATTCAAAGATAGAATAACAAATAAAAATTTCAGCGACTATGGGGTTTATGTACCATTTGGCGATAACGGACATATATCTCCAACAATGTACTGGTCTATTGGAAACTACATGCCTTACTTGATACAGGGGAAATATTTAACCTACTATCAATGCGGTGTATTCTTGGAACCTGAAGAACTGGCGGAGCTCAGTGTTAAAAGTGCCATTGAAGAAATAACATTGGAAAACCTCGGGGTTTGTAGATTCCATAGAAAATGGCTCTATCCAGTGGCTGAAGCACTATTCAAAGAAGTTAGTGATATAGATTTAAAGGCTGCAACAGATCAGCTCTTTAAAGAAATCTGCAAATACGATAAGAATTTGGGATATCCTACAATGGAAAGTGAAAGAGTTAAAGAATTGATAATGGACGGAGCCTATGAGTTTGATAATGAAAAATGGGCTGAAGAGTTTGAAAAAGGAAACTTTGATGGATACATTAAAAGGGTGTTGGACAGATATAGTGAGCTCCTTGGGATTGACTGGAGAATTGATAAAACTTATAAAAAATAACTGAATTTTTTAATTTTTTAAATTAATATAAAAGAAAGAAAAAAAGTAAAATATAGGAATTTAATTTTATTTTATTTATTATTTATTTTTACTAGCTTTTAATTTGTGGTACAAAGGTGTCCATTTTAATCTTCTTGCAACTCTTTTAAGTTTGAAGTTCTTTTCACATTTTGATGAACAGAAGTACATTACTGAACCGTCCCTTTTTATGTATTTTTTACCGGTACCTGGTTCAATTTTTCCGTCACAAAAGCTACATGTTTTCCATTCCATAATATAACCTCCCTATGCGGGATTCTTCTTTTACTTGAAACTTTTATGCAACAAAGTTGCACGAACCGGTTTCAATTATCTTCTTTTACCTAATGGTTTAGCTTCTCTTTCTGTTTCTCTTAACATTACAATGTCCCCAACTTTGATAGGACCTTTTATGTTTCTTGTTAAAATTCTTCCTGTATCTCTTCCACCTAAGATCTTACATCTTACCTGGAAAATTTCTCCTGTCACACCAGTTCTTCCAATTACTTGGAGAACTTCTGCAGCGACAGCTTCCTTGTAGATCATGTCATCAGACATTTAATCACCTGTAACGCTCCATGATAATAAAATAAATATTTAGTAATTAATAAATTAAGCTTTTAAACCGTTTAATTTTTCAACTAATTCTTTTAATTCTTCTGCGTCGCCTTCAGCTACAACTGCAACTGCTGAAGTAGGTACTTCTAAACCAGCAGCTTTTCCTAAATCTTGTTTTGTTGAAATGTATGAGTAAGGTATTCCTTTTTCTTCGCAGATTACAGGTATGTGTGCTACGATTTCTTCTGGTTGTACGTCTTTAGCGATTACAACTAATTTTGCAATGTTTTTTTCAACCGCTTTTGTTACTTCGTTAGCACCTTTTTTAACTTTTTCTGCTTTTGAAATTACTTCAGCTGTTTTTTCTTCTATTTCTTGTGGTACATCAAATTTTACATAGATAGCCATAGTATGACCTCCTTCATCATCTAAAAAAATGTTTTTATCCGGATTTATGCCCACTCATATCATCATGGTTTCGAAGCCATTCTAAAACTGAAATAGAATTTAGAATGACTTCATTAAAAGAGTGGTACATTCGATATATTGGAAAGGAGTATATATTAGTTTTGGTTGTAAGGTACTTTAACAATGATGATTGATATAAATATATACATAAATTAAAAAATATTAAAGTTCAACTTCTATTCCCAATATATCTTTTTTTCCCTTTAAAACATCTTCAGCAATCATCGCACTGCAACGACGCATCGTTGCATCGTGCACTAATACTTCCTCGCTACACTCGGAAGTATAAATTAATTAAAGTTCTACGCCTATTCCCAATATATCCTTTTTTCCATTTAATACATCTTCAGCAATCATCGCACTTCCAATAGCTGCACTTTCCCCCTCTAAAACAAAAATATTCCCGTCTATATGCTCTTTTATCATTTCAGACACATTTGGATTCTTCCAGGTACCTATGGACCCAGCTAAAACAATATTTTTACCTTCGTTTAAAAACATCAGTGAATTTATTTCCATAGAAACACTTAAAACAAGCGAATCTACGGCCAACTTACATTTATTATCTTTTTCGTAGTTGTTCATTATTTTAGCTTTTGTATCCTCCACGCCACTGTACATGTTTGTAATTTTAACTACCCCAGCTTTTGAAAAGGCTTCATTTGCAGTTATTTCTCCAGAATCTATTTTTCTAATTAGTTCTAAATCCAAAGGTCCATGAAGAATACCTACTGCACCTATGCAGGCATCGAACCCGCCAAATATTTTTTCGTTTTTAATAAGCAGAGTAACAGTATTTGAAGAAATATCGGACAGTATAAAATTTTTTAAATTAAATGTCTTATGGGCATTGTATGCTATGGATATTTTTTCAGGGGAAGCGATATGGGAATACAGAGCTCTGAATCTTTCATCCAAACATTCGCTATTCTTATGTAATCCAGGAATTACAATTGAGGGAATTTTTGAAGCTTTTATCTCTTCGTAAACTTTGGTTCCACCCCCTATTTTCTCACCAATTCCTTCAATATTTATTACTCCCCTGTTTTCTACTTTTTCTATTGGTAAGATTTTATTTATTCCATCACCCATTGAATAACAAACGCCAATTAAATCGATATCCTTTAAATCCACATGGTTACTTAACTCCGACAAAAAGGATTTGTTTTTTAGCTCAGTTCTCCTCATTTTGAAGATCGTGTTGTTGTTTTCTTCTCTTATACATGCCGTTATCCCTGAAGTACCGTGATCAATTCCTACGGTTATCATAAGTTCATCTCCAATTCTTAATATATTAGTTGTATAATTGTTCTGCAAAAATAACACTTAACAAACTTCAAATTTAAATTTAACTAAAACAGTCATAACATAACGGTCATATATAATCATCTATAATTTGCTGGATGATATAGCAGTCAAGGTTAACTGATTAGGTAAAAAATGGAAACTTTATATATAAAACAATACTACTCTATTAAGAACTTTTCATGTGGATGATATCAACAGTATATTATTTATTGAGGATGAGTATTGTTTAATTATTTCTTTATTTTACCATTACTGATGGTTGATAAAGTTCCATAGGATTTGCACAATTCCTGTGACCATGGTTGCAGTGGATATGCTGACCTTCACTACGTTCAGGTGATTGTATATGGATGTTTGGATAGATCTCACAAATTCCCCCCATGTTCATTATTTTTCACAGCTTATAGAGAGATTTGAAAAGGAAGGGATTGAATATTTAATAACAGCTAGAAAATTTCAAAATTTAGAGGAATTAATAAAGCTTTATGGTTATGAATATACTTCAATCGGGATTCATGGGGGAAGCTTAAAGGAAAAACTTATAAATTCTGCAAAACGGGTGATAAATCTCACAAAGATTTTAGAAAGGGAAAAACCAAAGGTGGCTATTGCAAAACATTCTGTAGAGCTCCCGAGAGTTGCATTTGGATTGGGAATTCCAAGTATTTTTATTGTAGATAATGAACATGCAGATGCCCAAAATAGGTTGACACTGCCCCTCTCAACTGAAATTATATCGCCATTGGGAACGAAAAAAAACCTCCTAAGAAAGCAAGGAGGGAGAAAATTTCTTACATTTGACGGCACCTGTGAAGTGGCAAATGTAAATTCAAGATTGGGTTCAGTATTTCCAATAGATAATGAAATAATAGATAAGCTGGGATTGGACAAAAACTTACCAACTATAGTTATGAGGGCCAGACCAAATTCCTCATATTGCAATGGAAAAAAGGACATACTGCCCAAAATTATCGAAATATTGAATAAAAAAATAGACTGTAATATTGTAGCTTTTCCAAGAAGTGAAAAAGAAAAAGAAAAGTATGTTTCTTTAAATGTCACTGTTCCAAACACGATTGATGCAATTTCACTATTATACCATGCCGACGCTATGATAGGTGCTGGAGGTACTATGAATAGAGAAGCTGCTGTTTTAGGGGTTCCAACAATTTCATGTTATCCTGAAAACTTACTTGGTGTGGATAGATATCTAATAAAAAAAGGCAGGATGATTCATACAAGATCAGCTACTAAAATAGTTAATTATGTTCTTGAAAACATTGGAAAGAGAAATAACGGCATAGTATTGGAAGATCCTACAGAACTAATGTTCCAGAAGGTCTGCGAATATTTAAAACAGTAAAAAATGTTTAAATCATATAATTAGTGATTAGTAAAATATATAGCTATAACTATATTTTTTCCACCTTTTTGCAGTACTCCTTTATCGTGTTAACTGAGTGCATGAACATTTCAAGTTCCTTATTACTTATTTTTATTGGAACTACTTCCTCAATACCTTTTCTACCTACCTTTACAGGTACTCCAATACATATTCCATTTATGCCGTCTATCTCACCATCAACATAGGCGGATAATGTTAAAAGTCTCTTCTCATCATTTGCTATACATTTAACTATGTTAACAATGGCAGAAGCTGGGCCGTATTCAGAACCGTTTTTCAAATCAATGATTTTTTTACCGCAGTTTTTAACGGCATCTATGACTTTTTCGTATGGGAAGTTTTCAAAGTTTGGGAGCCTACATATTGGAATTCCCCCAATTGCGGTGGCACTCAATAGTGGGACCATAGTGTCTCCATGTTCGCCTATAATCCTAGTTCTTACATCACCAATATGGACTCCAAAAAACTTGGCAATTGCTACCTTGAATCTCATAGAGTCTAAGTGAGTTCCTAAGCCAAAAACCTGATTTTTTTCATAACCACTTTCAATTAAAGCTTTGTAAGTCATTACATCTACAGGGTTTGTAATAACAAATAGTTTTGTATCGCAGACTTTTGAAATGCTTCTAGAATAGTTTTTAACTATCTCAGCATTTTTTTTAGCTAAATCTAATCTCGACATGTTTCCGTTTCTTGGAATACCTGAGGTTAAAATAGTAATCTCGCTTCCTTCCACAACTGACATGTCGCTATCGTCGTGAACCTCAATATCGGCGTCTGTACCAGACGCCGCAAGGGCATCGTAAATATCCATTTTAATTCCTTCAAGTTTGCTCAACGATTTACTTCTTGATATCATGTTAATATGGTTTATATAGGGTTCTTTTGCGAGTAAGTATGATAAAACAGACCCGATCTTTCCAGACGCCCCTATTATCGATACCTTCATAATCTCACCTAATATAACTAAATCTCACGTAAAAAGCTATTTCATATATTGTGGTTTGTGTTTATATATCTAACTTTGTTTATGTATGGCAAATATTAAACTAGATGATAAATTATATATATGATAATACTTAATTATAATTTATTATTACTTACGTATGCATATTATGGTGATAGTATGAATAACTTATTTAAAGATATGGATGAAACAGATAGGATTGCTATAAAGTTACTTGTTAAGGCACCGTTGATGTCAAAAGAAGAAATGAATAGTACAATAAGTTATTTAAAGAAAATAGCTAGGGAGAAGGATCGAAATAAAAAAGTAAATGAAGTTTTAGATTATTGGGCCAATAAGGCCTATTTAATTTCTATGAAATCATAAATAACTAAAAATTTTTATTTTTTTTTAATTATTCATATTATATTTATTAAAGTTATTATTAATCCATTTTTCTATATATTCCAAAATATCATATTTTTAGGGAGTTTGGGGTTTTTAACGTACATATTATGGGAAAATATATAGTTATAGATATTAAATTAATATCGGAAGGTAAATTCCGCCTATTATTAACTATATGGGTGATAAAAAATGTGGAAGAAGGTTCTATCCATAGGACTTTTAATATTGGTCGTTCTAAGTGCCGGGTGTGTCGGTGAAGGAACAGGAGAAACTGGAACCTCACAAGAAAATGTTATTAAGATAGGTGTAGTTGCAGATCTCTCAGGACCTCTCTCATACACTGGAGTAAGTGTTAAAAATAACCTGGAAATTGCAAAAGAAGACATAAATAACTACTTTAAAAAAGAGGGACTACCTTATCAGGTAGAACTTTATGTTGAAGATACTAGAACTGATCCAAAGATAGCACTGGAAAAAATTCAAACTTTGAAAAGTAAGGGCGTAAATGTCATAATCGGACCAACTTCTAGTGGTGAAGTTAAAAACATAAGAAGTTTTACAGAATCTAATAAAATAATAGCTATTTCACCATCATCAACTGCTGCTCCACCTTTGATAGGTGTCACAAGCCCTAATCAAAAAAAGTATTTGTTTAGATTTGTTGCGAGTGATGATCTTCAAGGGCAAGCAATAGCTGGTGAAGTATCAAGTCTCAACTTAAAACATGTTGTTATAATATATAGGGGAGATGCATGGGGTAAAGGTCTTTCAAATGAGATAAAGAAAAATCTTCCAGATGCAGGCGTTACCCTTGAAGAATCAATTGAATATCCAAGTAACCCATCACCATCAGACTGGTCACCATACCTAAGTAAAGTTGAAAGTGAAGTTAAAACATTAAGTGATCAATATGGTAAAGAGAATGTTGGGGTAATTGCAGTAGGATTCAAAGAATTAGCTACAATGTTCTCACAAATACCTGATGACTCATTCCTTTGGGAAGTTAAATGGGTTGGTTCAGATGGAACCGTTAAAAGTGATAAATTAGAAGAATTAAAAGACAGATTATCAAGAGTTGGATTCTGGAGTACCATATTTGAATCATTTGGTCCAGATGCAGAAAAAGTTAAGGAAAAATATGCTCAAAAATTCGGGGGTTCCCCAGATGCGTATGGGTTAATATCCTATGATGCATTGTGGGTTGCCAGTTTAGCCCAAGCCGAAGTTATCCAAGAAAATGGAAAATACGATCCAGATTTAATGGTCGTAAAAATGAAAGAAGTCATTGATAAATACAACAAAGGGGAGTATGGCCAAAAACCAGTAACTGGCGATATAACACTTAATAAATTCAATGACAGGGCAAGCGGTGACTATGCAATATATAAAGTTACTAAAAATGGATGGGAAAAGGTAGGAGTCTGGAAATTTGATACCAAGACTGTTGAATGGATTGAAAATCCATAATTATCCCATATTTTTTAATTTTATTTGATATGATTTTAATTTCTATTTTGGAGGTGTATTATGACTTTACTCGAGACAAGGAACCTCTCCAAGTATTTTGACGGTTTAAAAGCTCTTGATAACACAAATATAACGGTGGATGAGGGAGCTCTTACACTTATAATAGGACCAAATGGGAGTGGTAAATCTACGTTTATTAATGTTGTTTCTGGTTTTTTAAAAGCTGATGAAGGTAATGTATTGTTTGAAGGTAGGGATATAACAAATAAAGAACCAAATGAAATATACGACTATGGGGTGATTAGGACCTTTCAAAATCCCAATCCCTTAAAATCCATGACAATTTTGGAGAATCTTCTAATAGCTGAGAGACATCGTGGCGAGGACATCGTGAATAGTTTAATTTACAAAAAATGGTTAGATCAAGAGGAAGAATTGGTTGAACGGGCATTTAACACTTTGGAATTCCTTAAACTTGATCATCTATGGGATAAACCTGCTGGATCACTTAGTGGGGGGCAGATGAAGCTATTAGAGATTGGGAGGGCGTTAATGACAAATCCAAAATTAATAATAATGGATGAACCTATTGCAGGGGTTGCTCCTGGTTTAGCTCATGAGATATTTAGTCATTTAATCGACCTTAAAAAGAGAGGAATTTCGCTTTTAATAGTTGAACACAGGTTGGATATTGTTTTGCAGTATATAGATCATCTTTATGTTATGTTCAATGGGCGTGTAATAGCCGAAGGTAAGGGCAAAGAAGAAATTGAAAATGTATTAACAGATCCTGAGGTTGTGGAGGTGTATCTCGGTGATTAGGACAGAGAAACTCAGCGCAGGTTATGACAAATTACAGATACTTTTCGACGTCGATGTTAAAGCTGAGAAGGGGAAAATCACCACTATAGTGGGACCAAATGGAAGTGGTAAGTCCACATTTCTTAAAACAGTTTTTGGATTAACGACAATATATTCTGGAAAGATATATTTGGAAGATAATGAGATAACGAACGTCCCTCCACACGGGAAAACAAAATTTGGTATGGCATATCTTCCCCAGACCAACAATGTATTTACAAACTTGACTATTAAGGAGAATCTTGAGATAGCAGGCTATATCCTGAACAAGGATAAGACAAAGGAAGGAATAGAGTTTGCATTAAGCGTATTTCCCGAACTTAAAGATTTACTCAATAGAAAAGCCGGTACTCTTAGTGGGGGGCAGAGACAGTTTTTAGCCATGGCCACAGCTTTGGTAAGAGAAACCAAAGTTCTGATGCTAGATGAACCAACTGCTCAGCTCTCTCCAAAACTCGCTGATGTAATATTTAACAAAATACTCGAGCTCAGGGACGAGCATAATATGGCGATATTATTGGTTGAACAAAATGCAAAAAAAGCCCTTGAAATAAGCGACAAGGGATATATGTTTGTAAGTGGAAGTGTGGCTTACGAAGGTCCTGCAAAGGAGCTACTTGAGCATGAAAAATTCCAGAGTTATTTCTTAGGGCTTGTTAATGAAGAGAAAGGTGATTAAATATGGGAGTTCTTGAAGGTGCCTTGGTGTGGTCAAATCTTATTGTGTTACTTAGTCTTGGGCTGACATTGACATACATAACAACGGCAGTTCCAAATTTTGCACAGGCTTCATTTGCCATTGTAGGTTCTTATGTTGCATTGGCATTGCTGAGATCTTTGGGTTTGCATCCCTACCTTTCTGTCCCGTTAACATTCATAATTGGAGGAATAGTCGGGATATTAACATACGTTGTTGTTTTAAAACCTCTTGTTAAGAAGAAGGCATCAATTGAAATGTTAATGATAGCCACTCTTGCCTGGGATTTAATACTCTTTGGTTTTGTGGGGGCATTTTCAGAAACATTAGGTAGTATAACAAAAAGGACAGAGACTTTATTCGTATTTACAAACATTGATTTTGAAATCGGAGGGCTCTCTGGAAGATTTATAGTATCCACTCTTGCAGTAATTTTGACTCTTGTTGGATTGTATATTCTACTCTATAAAACCAAATTTGGTATTGCATTAAGGGCGTCAATGGAAAATCCTGCCTTAGCAGAGACAATGGGTATAAACGTTGAAAATACGAGATTGTTCTCATGGTTTCTTTCAGGAGCTCTGGCTGGAATGGCTGGTTCTTTATTGCCGTTCCTTCAGGAAATAGTACCTCAAACCGGTAGTTTGGTTATAGTGTCAGTATTTGCTGCAAGTATTGTAGGGGGATTACAAAACATTGTTGGAGCTCTTGTTGGAGGTTATGTTGTAGGACTTTCAGAGTCTTTAGTAACATACCAGCTCTCAAACATATTTGGTCCAGGAGTCTTAGTATATAATAAGGTAGTATCCCTCTTGATGATGATAATTGTTATATTATTAATGCTTGAGGGGATTACGGGAACTAAATTGTGGAGGAGGTTAGAAAGATGGTTGAACTTATAATTTTAATGCTATTCCTCTTTGGGGTATATCTCATAGTTTCACTTAGTCTTAACTTGGAGTTTGGATATGCAGGAATACCGAACTTTGGAAGGGCGTTAGCTGTTTTAGTAGGGGCTATAACTGTCGGAGGAATACTGAACAGACTTTTAATATGGTATTATGGCATTCCTGGAGACCTTGTATCTGCAAGTGGTGAAGCATGCTATAAAATAACTGAAGTGATTGCAAACGATCCTATTGTAGGTCTTGGAATACTGGTGCTTTCCATAGTCATAGCCATGGTCCTGAGCTCGATAGTGGGGGCCATATTCATACTTCCAAGTTCAAAACTCAAAGGCGATTACCTTGGTGTTACACTCTTAGCAATTAGCGAAGTTGCCTTCTTCTTTACCTACTACAACACCAGCATTATGGGAGGCTACTATGGAGTTTCTGCTCCAGACATACTTGCATTTGCAGCAGGTGGAGATAGAACACTTTACTTTACCATTTTAACATTAGTTATCGCATTTTTGGTATATTTGCTTAGTGAAAGGCTGTTAAATACACCATACGGAAGGCTTCTAAGGGCCCATAGAGAAAATGAAGATATTGTGAAAGCTTTTGGTAGAGACATAATGAAAATTAGAATTAAATCTGTTGCAGTAGGTTCTGCTATTGCAGCTATTGCAGGTGTTTTGTATGCATTCTACTCCTCAAACGTTATTGGCAATGCATTTACAAGAGTAGAATGGACATTTTTCCCTTTCCTAATTGTGCTCCTTGGAGGCAGAGGTAACAACAAAGGGATAATATTGGGAACCATCATATTCGTAATGGTCAGGGTATTGCTTGAAACTTATAAATTTGAACTTAGGCATATTCTAAACCTACCATTCGAGGCCGTATGGCTGGAGTATGTGTTCTTTGGAGTATTGGCTTTGCTTGTGCTGTTCTATAAGTCCGAGGGACTTCTTAAAGAGAAGCCGATAATGACTGAACCGATAAAAAATCTAAGAAAGTAAAAAAATAAAGAGATAAATAAAGAAAATAAATAAAGAGAATAAAAAATGAAGATAGAATAAAAATAAACTTCAGGAGAATGCGGACAAGGTTATAAATCAACGATATATCTTATAATCCATTCTTCATTCTCCTGTTTAATCTCCATTTTATGATATGTTATGGCCTTAACTTCTTCTTTAGGTTCGTGTTTTTCTTTGTTTAACTCTTCCCCGTATGCAGTACATTTTAGTATATATTTCTTAGGTTCTTCGTTTGATGTACTATTTTCTTTTATGGAAACTTCAAAATCAGAGAAAATTAAAAACTCACTATCGTGTATTATCAGTAATTCAGTTAAGAAATCGTATAAAAGTCCAAGTAAATCCTCTGAAGTTACTTCAAATTCCCTTTCTTCTTTTTTATCTATGGTATTTATATCCACCATTAAATTAAATAGTCCCTTGGCAGCATTTTTAAAAGCTTCTTCTAAAGACTTCCCTTTTGCAATTATCCCTATATCTGCCATAGTTTCAAAGTATTCAAACATTCTTTCACCACTAATTTAATAATATTATCCATCCAGTCCTATTAAAAATCCATTACAAATTCCTCTGGAGTATTCTTCAATCTTAAATTTACATCTAAAAATTTTTCAACTACATAGATGTTGGTTAAAGTATGATGTGTTATTTCAGATACTCCGACTGTGGATTTTGAATAATATAGAAATGGAATTATCTGGTCCCCCATATATTTGTCAAGAGCCATGCCTGTTTTTAGTTCATTGATTAAGTTTTCAGCCGCCATTTTTCCAACAGTTTCCGATCTTAATCCCCTTTCTCCCAATACATCTGTACCTAAGGTATCACACCACAGAGATATTCCAACTCCTGTGGAGCTCCCATTTGTATTTTCTATCTTAATGTTTGGTATGTAGTTGTTTTTCATTAAAACATCTATTGCAGATTTTCTTATTCTTCGTGGAATATCCTCACTTAGATTTTGATTGAAAACTATTCCTTCAACTTTTTTAACATTAGTTCCTCTATGTTCCACTAAATTAATAGGCTTTAAATCTGAAGGTTTTAAGGTTAGTTTAACTTTCCCGCCACCTTCTGGATAAAAACCTCTTTTAATTATTTCAATATCTCCGCGATAACCCATAAATCCTAAAACCTTTAAAGTAACGTTCTTAATGTAATCAATTGGTGGTGAATATTTTACATTAGTTCCTCCAATTATTGTTATTTCAACGGTTTTATCGATAAACATTGCCATAGGTAAGAGTGTTTGAATTACAAGGGAAACACTACCTGCAGTTCCAACATTTATTTCAAAATTTTTTGGTACTATCTTATTTGGGTAGAATGTGATTTCTTCGGAGCCTACCTCCAAACCATCAACTTTTCCATTGCATAGTTTTTTAATGGCTTTAACACAGGTTACATGCTGGTGTGCAAGACCTTTATTTCTTCTTTTTTTTCTTATGTTGGTGATTTTTACAGGTTTTTGAGTTATTGCAGAAAGAGATATTGAAGTCCTTATGATTTGGCCACCGCCTTCAAGGTAACTCCCATCTATTTCTATAATTTCTGTCATACTTTCACGTTATTATCATCCGTATTTTCTATTTTTCTCAATTTTGCAATGAAAAATGGTTCATTTGGGGGAACTACTCTTAAGGTACCTTCTATCTGACCTTCAACTACATTTATGCCTTTAAACATATCGCTTTTAATTTCAACCAATTCAATATCATCTCTGGTTTTTAGTAAATACTCAATTACTTTTTCGTTTTCCTCAACTTCTGAAGAGCAGGTACTATATACCAATATACCGTTTTCCTTTAGTAAATCTACTGCTGCTGTTATGAGCTCCTTCTGCCGGTTTGAGCAAAATCTAATATCGCTTCTAGTGGCAACCCTATGTTTGTCTTTTATAATGTTTCCAGTACAGGGTGCATCTAAAAGTATTTTATCAAATTCTAAACCATAGTCATTGAGTCCTAAAGCGTTCATATTTAAGAGTATGGTGTTTGTAATACCTAATCTATTTATATTTGACCTTAAACTCTTTATTCGGTGTTTGTTTATCTCAACTGCAACAACTACTCCTTTGTCCCCCATTATTTGAGATAGGTGGGTAGTTTTACCACCTGGTGCCGCACACATGTCTAAAACTAGGTCGTTTTTTGAAGGATTTAGAACTACAGGAGGTATCATGGAAGATATACTCTGAAGAAAGTAATATCCAAAGAGATACTCTGGGGTAGCCCCTACTGAGAATGGAGATTTTAAAACGTTAAATGCGTAATCTAAAAAAGTCTCCTCTAACTGTACTCCTTTATTCTCAAGCCTTTTTTTCAAATCTTCAGGAGGTATTTTCAGGGTGTTTACTCTTATAAATTGTAAATCTGTCAAGTTAACCACCAAAATCTAAAATTTTACCATATTATTTATCTTATTTATCTTCTTATTGTACTACTATTCATATCATTTATTCTTCATTTTATTTTGAATATCAAACCAAATCAAAGTAGCAATAACTGATATTACTGGAACATCAATATAACTGACCAAATCATGAAATAATATTGGATTTCCATACTTGTTGGATAATATTCCAATTAAAGCTATCCTAATTACATTCCCAAAATATATAAAAATTACACCAAACAAAGTTCCAATAAAATATTCCTTTACATTTTTTCCAGTAATAAATACAACTGCCAGGTATATCGATATTGAAGTTATCCCAGTACAGCCTTCAATGACTTCTATAGAAAGGTTGGGAAGGTATATAATATTATCCTTTAAACTGCACTCTTCAAAAATTTTTATAACAATATAACTATTAAATGCAATATATCTTTTTAGTATCCCTTCCAAAGGTTTTAAAATTAGATATATTATGGGAGATAGTATTAAAAACTTTAGAATTATGCCAAATCCTTTTTTTAATTCTTTTTTGTTCATGGTATAACCAATTATGGATAATAACTAACAGTTTACCAAGAATGTAAGTATCCTTTAAATTCAAATTCCCTATCATCGATATAATGTCCATCTTCAATTACTTTACCAATTTTTACCACGTTTAGATTTTTAATTCCTTTAACTTTAGAATATTCTTCAGTGGTAAAGAGTAATTCAAATTCTTCTCCACTGTTCAATGCAGTTTCTATTGGATCCAAATTAAATCTCTCACAGAATTCAACAACATCATTTGGAACAGCATCCATGAGCTCCTTTGAGCTCAATTCAAAACAGCCAATATATGAAAGATCTTTTGAAAGTCCATCTGAAATATCGCAGCAGGAATTAATAAGTTTGTTTATAATAATTCCTTCTTTAACCCTTGCCCTTGGCTCACACAATTTTTTCATGATTTCAGGGTATTCCTCCAAAAGATTTTCAAAACGACTTTTACTTATTATTTCTTTATCCTTCATTTCAAGAATCTTTAAGGCACAATAAACCCTTCCAACGTCATTTGTTAAGCAGATACTGTCCCCAACTTTTCCCCCTCTATAAATAGGATTGTCGGTTATTCCAAATGCAGTTCCACAGAGTGTTAATTCCTTTGATTTGTTTGTATCTCCGCCAACAATGGGACATTCATATTCTTTTGCAATAAAATCCATTCCTTTAGTTAATTCCTCTACAAAACTACTTTTTGGATTATTAAAGCCCATTGAAATTACAATTCCCAAAGGTTTTGCACACATGGCCGCAATATCTGAAACATTTGCAGTAATTACCCTCATACCGATTTGAAATGGCGTTAATATGTCTGGAAAATGGGTGGATTTAAACATCATATCTGTAGTTATAGTTAAATATTGATCCCCCAGTTTAAAAACTGCGCAGTCGTCTCCAATAGTTTTTATAGCATTTCCTTTGTATATTATGTTTTTGGAGATGGTTTTTATTATATCCAGTTCGTTCATAGATTCACCTTTTAGAAAAATATGCATCTGAGTATAGATAAGGCATCTAGCGGATGCAACTAGTCCGTTGTTTTGAGATGGTTTTTATTATATCCAGTTCGTTCAGATTCATCGCCAAGTTGAAACCAATATTATATATACTACTTTTAAATAATTAAGTTATGGTGGATGATGATCGGAGTAGCTTCTGACTGATGATGAAAGATGGGCGAGCTGACACCACTTTTCTTTTTTTAAGAATTAGTTTTAAAAAATGGACAGATCGAATATAACTTATGATAATCATTTTTCTATTTTATCATGGATTTATCGACAGGAAGCCACGACTTCCCGGAACATAGTTCTACTGGCCGAAAACCTAAGATCGAACAGTTATTATTTTATTTGAGATGCTGAATTTACATCAGTGTTCTTTAATAGGAAACTTTGAAAAATTCGTTAGTTTTGAACGCAATCGTGGGGCAGTACTCAACCATGTAATTTTATAACCCTAGTAAATATTAAATACTATAACAAGGGATATATAACGTTTATAACAAGATAGAGGGGTGGACCATGAAAGTTAGTATTAGAAACCAATTGAAAGGCGTTGTAAGTAATATAGATGTTGGACAGGTTATGGCAAAAATAACTGTTCAAGTGGGGGATCAAAAAATAGTCTCTGTTATCACAAAGGAAGCTGCTGAAGATTTAGGGTTAAAAGTTGGAGACGAAGTTACAACGCTTATAAAATCAACATCTGTTGGATTAGCCAAATAAATAACTCTTTTTCAATCTTTTGTATTTATTTAACCAATATTACACTATTTTAGTTAATACTTTTTTATATTATTATTTTAAAAATATAAACTCAGTCCTGAAAATATAGTGGTGTGCAATTTTAACTAAACTTATTAGAATATTTAAAATTAAATTAGGCAAAATTACTTTATTTTTAATTTAAAGAAAGGTTATACTTATGATAAATTTATCGGTAATTGTTAGTTTAATAGGGTCATGCACACCACTATAATATACGTTTAAAATTAGTATTTTCTCAGGGAGGTAGTATGGTCATTAAAAACGTTGCCTTAGTTTATCCAAACAAATTCAAAGGAGGAATATCCTGCCTAGCTATGCATGTTTTACACAATCAGTTGAATAAATACCGAGATATAAACTGCAATATGTATTTTATTGAGAATTATGAGAAAATAAAAAATAGTGACGCCATTATCATAACTCTACAATATGAAAACGACTATTTTAATGTGGTTAATATAATTAAAGAATTAAAACAGAAAAACCCGAATGCTATTTTTATTGGAGGAGGGCCCTGTGCAATTGCCAATCCTCTACCATTGAGCAGTTTTTTTGATGCCTTTGTAATTGGTGAGATTGAAGGAACCGATATTATGTATGAGCTCATACATGGAAAAACTGATTTAAAAGGTGTTTATTATCCAAAACTTGATGGAGTAGATGGGAAAGATTTTAGAAAAATAAAGAGAATTTATCCGAAAAAATTGGGAATTGAAGACTATCCCATAAATCAATTTACTCATCCATCTGGGGCCTATGGGGAAGCTTTTTTATTGGAAATTGGAAGGGGCTGTCCAAGGAGATGTAAATTTTGCATGGCTAGAAGTATATACTATCCACCGAGATTCAGAAAACTCGACGATTTAAAATATCTTGTTGATGAGGGCCTAAAACATACAAAAACAAATAAAATTGCATTAATATCCCCATCTGTTGGGGATTATAAATACATAATTGATTTATGTCAATATATAAAGGAAAAGGATGAGAACATTTCAATATCACCATCATCACTAAGGGCAGACACCATAACGGATGAGCTCCTAAAAATCCTTAATCTTAAAACCCTTACAATAGCACCAGAAGCTGGAAGCGAGAGATTAAGAGGGTATATTAAAAAGGACATATCAAATGATGATATTTTAAATGCTGTGGAAATAGCAAAAAATAACAACATTGATAAGGTAAAATTATATTTTATGGTTGGACTTCCAACAGAAACCGAAGAGGATATTGATGAAGTTATAAATTTATCCAAATATATTAAGAAGGATTTTAGAAAGGTAGAAATAAGTGTAAATCCATTTATTCCAAAACCTCATACCGAATTTGAAAACGAACCATTTAATTTAGAATCAAAAAGTAATATAAAATATATTGAAAAATCCTTAAAAAAGTCCAATGTGAAGGTAAACTATGAAAATTTCAACTCCATGGTTATTCAGTATGTTTTATGCCGTGGCGGTGCTGAATTAGGAGATTTATTGGAAAATTATAATAAGCCAGTGCAGTTTTTGAAGCATTTGAAAAAGAATAATATGTTAGAAGATTATTTAAATAGCAGTATTTAGCGCCAATTTTTAAGGTATTCTTTTCCGGCCTGAATGCATCTTGTTATAGTAGTTTGGAGGGGTAGGTTTAAACCTCTTATCCATCTTTTGTAATGAATAACTTTGATGTTGGAAATCCCTCAATGATTGTATATCTATTTTTCCAACTATCAAAGTGGCATTATCGCCCCCCTTAATTTTGACAATATCTTTAATTTCCGTTTTAGATGGTTGTGTAATTCTACTATCCCCATATTTTGAATTATTGACCTGAATCATGTATGAATGAACATCCCTTGAAATACTTTCCACAATGCTTGAAAAATAATTTAAATCACCATTATATTCTATTGCTATGGTATAGTCGTTTTTCCCTACTAACTTTGAACGATATTCTATGTCAGCTAGTTCATAGCAATTAAATACGCTGAAATAAGTTCCTCTCCATACAAATACATCTATTTCATGATTATCTTCGTTAATACCACATCGATCTATTAGATTATAACATACATCTGGTTTATGGTGATTGTGGTTTATTTCCTCGTTTTCTGCCGGAGCTCCGTGAAGTTTTAGATTAAATTTAACAAAAACATGTTTATATTCATCATCTTTGAAGGGTAAAGCGATGCATGTATAATTATATACATTACTATCTACTGAAAAATGTTCAATTCCAAATATCACTGCAATACTGTTTTTTCTAGAATAGTCTATTAATATGTCCATCCACTCAACAGGAATTGAGACCTCAGGAAAAATCAATACATCACATTTATGTTTTGAATCATTAGCCATATTTAATATATGATAAATGGCGTCTAATCTACTATTGTTATGATTTGGATTTCCATATACTGAGTTGAAGGTGTCATTTTTATCAACCGCAATGTTTGCAATTCCAATGTTTAACGATTTTGGGGCGTCTTTTTCATCATGCTGAATTATGTAATATGTAATATTTATGTCGTCTTTATTTAATTCATCTTTTTTGCTTTCTTTTTTGTCATTAATAAAAATTCGATAATACTGTTCTGATTCGGTAGAGTTATCGGGGCTCTTATTGTCATCATAATTGAAAATTTTTGATTTATTATTGTATATGTCTTTATAATTAACATCTTTACCTTTTGCCCATGATAAAAACCGTTTATAGAATAATATTTTTTCATGATGGTGTATGTATCTTGGGGAATATTTTATTTTATTGCCATCTATATTGTAAATTTCGTACTCACCATTATTTTTGCGTTTTTTAGTTAAATAATCATGTTTTTTATTTACAAATGAAATTGATTTAAAATCATCATCCTTAAATTCACAATAGTTAAACAACGAATTTGGTATATAATAGTGCCTGATTAAATTAGATTTTATTAAATTTAAAGCCCTTGAAAATAAACTATCAATTTTCTCGTTTTCTTCTACACATTTATTTAATTCATCTTTAAATTTATATAATCTACCTAATTTATTTTTATTTAATTTTTCTAATTCATTTTTAAGTTTTTTGTTGTAAAATTTTGGGTCTAATCCAATAGCTATGGCTAATGAATGAGATAAGTAATATTCTAAATCTTCTTTCATCTTTTCGACAATTTTTTGATTAATTACTCTCTCCCCATCTTCATCCTTATTTTTATATTCTATATTTGAAATAATGTCCAATAAATCATTTACAGCACTAACGAGCTCTTTTTCGTTTTTTGAAATTATGTAGTACGTAAATATCTTTTCCCACAATCTAAGTATCTCCAATACTTCCGCGCCTGAGAAAATATATTTTATTGTTTGATTATACTTATTAATATCTTCGTCAGGTAGTTTGGCCCTTAAAAATTTGTAGATTATGTTTTTGCTTAAATTTGTTGAGAGTAAAAAATGGTCTAAACTGTGTCCATCGATAGAGCTCAGTCTATTTTTTGAAGATGATGAGTATTTTATATTAATAGGACTGCTACCTAATGTAGAACTCATGTCATCATCTTCGGGCAGAGTTTTAAATATGCTCCTATTACGAGTAATCTGTTTTGAATATTCTTCAAGCAAATAAATAGGGTCGTTTTTATCAAAATCGTATATTTTAACTTTATTGCTATTTATTAAAAATGTATTTTCAATTTTTTTAGTTTCATCCTTTTCATCATTTTTTATTTCGAAATAAATAACGACTTCATCCTTAGTTTTTCCACATTTCTTTTCTTCATAATTTATTTTACAATTGCAATATTTAATTAATCTA
The DNA here is from genome assembly GCF_000376965.1 of Methanothermococcus thermolithotrophicus DSM 2095. Classification (NCBI taxonomy): domain Archaea; kingdom Methanobacteriati; phylum Methanobacteriota; class Methanococci; order Methanococcales; family Methanococcaceae; genus Methanothermococcus; species Methanothermococcus thermolithotrophicus. The sequence goes on from NZ_AQXV01000055.1 coordinate 60,698, forward strand.
TTTCCACAACCCTTCATATTGCAATTTATGACTGATTCCAAAATTTTTGCAATTTTAAGTTTTTCATCGTATTCATCAATAGGGTTATTGTATTTATCAATTTCCAACTCTTCAACATACTCATTGGCAAAAACAAACAACATATCATCTACATATCTGCCGTAATATTCAGGTTTTACCTTTTTGATAATGATATCATCAAAATCTTTTAAAGCATAATTTGCTATAATGCTCGATGATAGCAGACCTATTGGTAATATTCTCTTTTCGGCATTATCCTTGTCAAGTTTAATATTATTAAAATTATTATCGTCCTTATTTTCATTGGCATATACATATTTAAATATACCATTATCTATAATATCATCTACAAATTTATCTTCTTTTAAACGATTTTGGAATTCCTCATGGATTTTTGACATTATATTATTCAGCTTTTTATTAAATTCATCTTCTTCATTTTTTGACAATTCCTTAAAGTCAAATGAAATATTGTAAAAAAATTTATTTATATCGATATTTATTAATATCACATCCGATTTGTCTTTATAGCACTTGATAGCTTTTTTAATGGCATCATCACGAAAACTGGAATATTTTTCATGATACTTCTCAAAAAGACGGAATTTGTTATCCTTTTCAAAACATTCATATTCATTTCTAACAAGTCTATATCCTTTGACATTATTAGATAATACCTCATCGAGTTTATGCCCTATTTTCATAATCCACAAAACAGAAATTAAATGAATTTCTATTGGACAATCGATAAAGATATTATAATCTTCTACTTCATATTTTCCAAATTTTGCATGGTTTTTATATATATTACTTGGATATTTTGGTTTTTCAACTTTTTTTGGTAATATCATATAATTTATATCTTCTAGATATTCATTTAATTCAGTTTTTCCACCGTTATAATCAATAATGGCTTTTGCTAACTCTTCAAATTTATTCTCAACATTATTATTGGCTTCAAATTCTGCTAATTTCATTCTTATATGTGGTAATGTATTATCATAGTATATATATGATTTAAATTTTAGATATGCTTGTTCAATATTCTTTTTTAATTCTTCAATCCCATCATTCTGTTTATTTTCTGATTGGGTAGTCATAGTTACCCCCCGTCCTAATTAATAAGTATATTAGCTGATGCCCATTTATATATGGATTTTATCTGAAAATTAAAACATCCTTAACTTTTTCACCATTATAACGCCCTCTTTCTTCTAGAAGATAGTAATTTTTCCAAATTTTCCTTCATAATCATCAATTCCGCTGATGATTCTTAGGTTATAGTTTTTCCGCCCCGTTATGTCCCCATAGTCTAATATTTCCCCGCTTTTTGATAGCATATGATAAATCTTTTATTGCCATCTTTGAACGTAGATTTTGAAACATGTTTAATATAATTCTTTCTATTGTTCCCAACGAATAATTATATATTAAATGATTTTGTAAATACACGTAATAATGGTTTTTAAATTATTAGTATTATTGGTATATTAATGATATATTGGTGAAAAAATACGTGAAAATCATATTTGAATTTTTTCACTATTATAAAGTCAAAGATTTTGGGAAATTAAAAACTCAAAGTTTTTAATTAAAAAAGAAAGAGCGTGAAAAAATACATAAAATCAAAAGATTTTATATTTTTTCTCCCGGAGGTCGAAAAAATGGCAATATTGGGACTAGTAGGAAAACCAAACGTTGGAAAATCAACCACATTCAATGCAATGACTGAAAAAATGGTAGATATAGGAAATTATCCATTTACCACAATAAACCCCAACATAGGAACTTCTTTTGTAACTGCAGAATGCCCTTGTAAAGAGTTAGAAATAGAGTGCAACCCACAGAACTCAAAATGTATAAATGGTATGAGATACATCCCTGTTGAAATAATCGACGTTGCAGGATTAGTTCCAGAAGCCCATAAAGGGAAAGGTATGGGAAACAAGTTTTTAGATGATTTAAGACAGGCTGATGCTTTCATACTTGTTGTAGATGCTAGTGGTAAAACAGATTTAGAGGGAAATCCTACAGAAAACCACAATCCCGTAGATGATGTTAAATTCCTTTTAAATGAACTTGATATGTGGATTTATGGAATTTTAACCAAAAACTGGGATAGATTATCCAGGAGAGCTCAGCAGGAAAAAAACGTAGTTAAAGTAATTGCAGATCAGCTAAGTGGTTTAAACATTTCAGAAGATCAGGTAAGAATTGCAGTAAGAGACTTAGACGAAAGTCCAATAAAATGGACTGAAGAAGACCTTTTGAATATAGCTCAGAATATCAGAAAGCTATCAAAGCCAATGATTATTGCTGCCAACAAAGCGGATCATCCTGGGGCAGAAGAAAACATTGAAAAACTAAAAAGCGAATTTAAAGATTATATAGTTATTCCAACTTCTGCTGAGATAGAACTTGCTTTGAAAAAGGCCCAGAATGCAGGTATTATAAACTACACTGGAAATGATTTTGAGATTTTAAACGAATCTGCGTTAAATGATGCTCAGAAAAACGCTTTAGAATATATGAGAAATTATTTAAAAAAATACGGCGGAACTGGAATTCAGGACCTCATAAATAAGGCCTACTTTGAATTACTCGATATGATTGTAGTTTATCCTGTTGAAGATGAAAATAAATACTGCGATAAAAAAGGAAATGTACTTCCAGATGCTCACTTAGTAAAAAGAGGAGCTACTGCAAAGGACTTGGCATTTAAGATTCACACCGAAATTGGTGAAAAGTTCATCTATGCAATTGATGCAAGGAAAAAAATTAGAATAGGGTCTGATCACCAGCTGGAAAACGGAGATATTATTAAAATAGTATCTGCAGCATAAACTTATCTATTTGCAGAATTTATTATATTATTGCCTCAGTAAATTTTTTAAAGAACGACCATAACGCAAACGATTATAAATATTATAAATCATATTAACTTTATATATGCTATGTTAACATTATTATATTAATAATTTTTTAGGTGATAATTATGAAGTGTCCCAGATGTGGCGATGAAAAGTGTGTAAATGATGATGCAGTTGAGATATATCTAGAATTGATAAAGATGTTTTTCAAATATAGGGATGAAAATAGTGATGTAACATTTAAAAAATATCCAACAGTTGGGGAAGTAGGAGCATGTGAAAAAGACGGTAAAAAAATCTGGTTCTGCCCATACTGTAAAAAACCATTTGAAGAGAATTATGAATTAGATAAAGTTACAGTTAAATGTCCACACTGTGATGAAACTTTGTGTATCCCAGTATCAAACAGGACGTTTTGCTAATTTAGTTATCTCTTTTTATCTATTAAAAAATTTCATACTTTTTCCCCTTTGGAGTTAGGAGCTCCTAACACCATCTAATATTATCCCATACTTCCACATAATTTTGAAGTGATAGAGATTCCCCCATGATTAACTTATATTTTCATTCATCCTATACTTAATAATTGCAACAATTTCAGGTTTAGCCAAATTATCAATAGTAGTTTGAATAGATTCACCCTTATTTAAAATTTTATTCAATTCTTTGATTAATTTTGAGATTTCATTTTCGGTGTTCCTTATTAAATCTGGAATATTATTATATTCTTCTAATAATTTAATAATCTTCTCCTTATCAGCACGAGGTAAAGTATTTAATTTACCATCATTTATTAATAATCTCCTTATTTTAGGGCTACAATTCCTACACAATCTCTTAATCTCGTTAGAGAGTTTATCATTCCTATTTTTAGACTGCATGAACTTGGTATCTATATCATTAATCCTATCATTAACCATCTTATTTATTACATCAAAATCATCATCAGTTAATGGTGTTTTGTACTCAATTGGGTGATAGGATAACCCTCCACAATAATGATTATTATTCCTATACTTCAATACAATAAAATAATCATCCTCATCACTATTTAAGGAAGTGTAAATAGATTTTCCATATTTTTTATAATAAAGGAGAACGCTTTCTTTTGAAATATTATACTGATTAATGTACTCCCTTAAAACCTTATCCTCCCTATTAACCGTACTACTAATACTCTTCTGCAAATCACCAAGACTTGAGCTAGCCAATTTATTCTTCCACTCTTTAATGCATCCATAAATAATATCCCTATTCTCATCTGAAAACTTATCAACTTTCTTCTGCTCAACAGCCCAAATTAAAAACTCCAAACCAACCGTAACAGCAATATTCTCAACCCTCTCCTTCAACTTATCACAGAGCTCTAACTCCTTATCAATACTATCATCAGGTTTGAAATTATATACTCTAATATGCTTTGGATTATTCAATCTGATAGCACGCCCTGCTCTTTGAATCAATCTAACAGGGTTATATGGTAAATCAAAGTTTATGACAATATCTGCCCTTGGAAGATTAACCCCCTCGCTTAAACTATCCGTAGTAATTAGAATATCATATATTCCTTTATTGAATAATTCTTGGATTTTCTTTTTATTTATTTTACCTCCTTTGCTTCCACCATAAGCCACTTCTATCTTATTAAAACCAGCAGATTCTAATTTACTTCTAAGATATAACACCGTATCCTTTGATTCTGAAAATATAATTGCAGGTTTATTCTCTTTTTTAAGGATTTTAACTAATTCTTTAACTTTATCATCTTTTTTTAATAATTCCTCTATACTATTTACTCTTTCCAGCATAATTTTAGTAATATCAATATCTTTCTCTATATTCTCTATTATCTTCTTTTTTGTATCTTCATCTAATGATTCGTATGTTGAAAATATTGTTTCCAGCCTATCGTTAGTAAATAATCTTTCAGCACCAGTCTTTACTAATTTCTTCCTGTTTATATCTTCAAAGGCAGTTAATAAATACTCATTTCTTTGGACAAATAATTCTAAACTTGTTTTAAAGGCATGAATACTACTTTCTAATCGTTTATACAATCTCCACTTATACCAAAAGATTAAGTTCTTACTTTCTTCGTATCCTTCATCCCCCCACAATTTAGCGTATTCATAATTTAAGTGTTCCAAATAAGGTATTACCCTATCAAAAACCGCCTGAATAATATCCTTATTGTAATTATACTCTACTGGCCGGACTTCTGGCATTTCAAAATCAGTAACACCTGCAATTTTAAGCAAATCCTCTTTAAAATGACTGATTACATCAATCCATTCAATCCTTACAGTAAATTCCTTAATTAACTCCCTTACTACACTAATAGCATTTATTGTATCTTTATTCTTAACATATTTTTTAGCAATGTTTATTTTAGTTAAAATACCAGTATTCTCAAATTTTCCATAATATAACGGTTTAAGAGTGAATAATTCAATCAAACTAATGTAATTATCCAATGAAGTATTAATTGGCGTTGCAGATACTAACAAAGTATGATTATTTTGGTTTATTTTTATGAGCTCATCTAAATTTTTCCTTCTGTTAGAGCTCCTATTCCTAAAATTGTGAGCCTCATCAATAATTATTAAATCATAATTATTATCGTAATCATATGGGTTAAAATCCCTATTTTGTAGTACTCCCATTGATAATAATTTAACATCTTTATTTGGGTTTAATCCTACTTTTTTTAAGGTTTCCGTCCATTGGTGTTTCACATTGGGAGGATGAATTATTAGTATTTTTTTATTCATTTCATTATAGTATTTTGCTATTGCACAGGAAACATCGGTTTTTCCTAAACCTACGGAGTTGGATAGTATGCATCCACCGTACTCATGGAGTTTTTCTAAACAGTAATAATAACTCATTTTTTGAAATTCCGCTAAATATCCAATTTCTACTGAAGGGTTTGATAATAAGTATTCTTTATCCATTATTTTAATTAAGTTTGAAAAGAATTCCTTTGGTGGTAAGTATATGGCTTTTACTGTTGCTCCTTGTTTGATAATGTCTATTGTTTTTAATTCTTCTAATTCATCAGTGGCATTATCCCATAAAGCATTAAAGAATAATTCGTAATTTTTCCGTTCAATGCTTGATGTTCCTGTTGGTACTACTAATTCTATATTGTTAGTTAATCCTGCTCTTGTAAGGTTTGCACTTCCTGCATAAACATCTTCTATAATGTCATTTGCTTTAAAAATGTATAATTTAATGTGAAATCGTTTATCCGTGTAAATTTTAAATTGAAAAATGTTTTTATCATATAATTCTTTTAAAAATTGATAATCTTCATTGGTTAAGTTTGTAGCATCATTTTTAATTAATTTCAATATTTCCTTTGTATCGTATGTTGTTTCCCGCCCCATTATGAGTTTAAATTCTTTTAATAGGTTTTTATTGTATAATTTTTTTAAATCTTCGATTAATTCCGATAAACCGTTAAAAAAGAAGAACCCTACTGCACAGTATATTGATAGTTCCTTGTTATTTGTTAGTGCGTCTCTAATTTTTGATTTGAATAAGTTTAATACTGTGTCCTCGTTGGGAATAATATTTGGTTTATTGTTGTATATTGGCTCTACTTGAAGAGACTGCATGAGCTCACCTTAATATATATATTTAAAGCTTACACATTTAAATCATCATTAACATCAGATGTTTTATATGAGGTATAATTTAATATACTAAATATATACTTCCACATTTTAATAATATATTCATCTATTTTTTGAATAAATTTATTAATTCGTCTTTTTCCTGTTCGTCTAACCATTATCAAAATTGCAAAATTTGGGAAAATATTTAATTAAAATATTATTTTTTAAATATTTCAATATATCAATTGTTTTCTTTTTTATTTTTTCATTTATTTCTACCAGTTTTTTACCCACATTTTTATTTATTTTAAATACATGATGCTTTATTAATTCAATTCCTCCACCAAATATTGTTAATCCACCTAAAACTGTAAAAAAACAGTTAATCATCTTTATCTAAAAAAATTAAAAGTATCCCGACTACTTAAAAAAATTAAAATAGTAATTATTAATCAATTAATTATTTAACTTAAAAAATTATCCTGAGTTTATAAAAAGTTTGTTTTTAAATCCTGTAATGACTTAATTTTGCATTGCTGTAACACTTTATTATCCTCAGGTACAGGGATAAACGCTGAGCCCCAGCATTCATCCTTTTTATTATTTGTTTTTAGATTATATCCATAGGCATTCTCCCAATAATTCAAATTATTTTGTAATTCTTTTACATCCAATATTAAAATTTTATCAATATTTTTATATATCTTGGTGCTATCTTCATATTCACAAATAATATATATTAAAATATCTGCATCACATTCTTTCAACTTTCCCCATTTTTTAATTGTTATTTTTTTATTATTTATTTTCTCATTGAAATTTTTTAAACCCCAAATTTTAATATAAGGAATGTATGCTGAGACATAATCTAATCTTATATCCCCATATTTTCTAAAATCATCTATGGAGGAATGTTGAAGTTCCATAATAATTGGTTTCGTTGTATCCTTAAATTTTACAGATATATCTTTATTGGGATGTTGCATATCCTCCTTATCGGTTTTAATTTTATCGTATTTCTCAATTAGATTTTTAATTCCTTTAAAATCCTTACACCCCTCCAAATAATCCAGGGACAATTTAAACAACTCCATTTCATTATTTTCAGATCCGTGTTCGAATCTACTTTGAGTCATTACAATAACCCCCCATTATGATTTTAACATAATTATTGTTTTTTATATTATTCATTATTCTTTGAATATCTTGATTATCTTTTAACTCTAAAATAAATTCTTCAATCGACGATATATCTCCAAGTTTTAATATTTTCCCACTTAATAACTTAGTTAATTCATAACCAATAACCTCCCCCAAGTAGAGCTCATATATTAAGAGGTTTGCTATATCTTCAATATAAGTTATTATTTCACTATATTTATCTCCATATTCTGCTTGATTTAATAGTATAAGGCAATTGCATAATTTAACAAACATATCTTGATTATCTGATAACTTAATTGGAATATCCTCTATATATGACCCAGAAAAGTGCATGGTTCTTACTGAATTAATGTATATATATTTATACACATACCAATTAATTAATTCTGAATGAAGAAGCAATAATAAGTATTTATCGTCAAATTCATCGGATATTAATTTGACATTTGTAATAGTATTTAGGTTTAATAATGGTTTTTCTAAATAAACTCCAGTTATTTTTATATGGGGTCTTGGATTTTGTATATGGGCAAGTATTTCCTGAAATTGTAGGTTTGAACCCTTAAAATTAATATTTTCTAAATATTTTTTGTCAATATACGATTTTGAACGCAAATAATATCTCTGAATATCATTTCCTCTCAATATTTCAACCGAATTTTCAGTTTTTTCACTGGAAACTTTATTATTTACTGACAATCCCTTATAATTCTCCGAAATATCGCCCAACAATACAGAATCTTTTAAAATGGTGGATACTATTTTTTCTTTTTCCTCATCCATCTCAGTAACAAATCTTTTGCTGGTAAGATATTTCATATCAATGGAGTATGGACGGGTGGAGTATTTGGTATAATTATAAAGATATAAACTATGAACAACAACATTATCGGCATTTTTACAGCCATTACCATTTTTAAAAATTATATTGGCCATTTCTAATTTAACATCTTTGAACGCTTTGCCATTATCCACAACCCGTTTAATATTGACTTTTTCCAATAGGAATTTTCTCGTCTTTTCCCACTCAGACACGTACAAAATTGCTTTTGGAACTATGAATCCTAAATACCCGCTGTTTTTTAATAAGTATTTGCTCCTTTCGATAAATAATGCAGCAGTATTCTTTGTTCCTTTTCCTTTTTTATCAGTTTTAATTACATCCAATATTTTTCCTTTTTCTAAAATCTTTTTTTCAATATCCATTAATATATTACCATAAGGAGGGTTACCAATTATAACATCAAAACCTTCTTTAATAATAAATCCAAAATCTACCCTCCAATGAAATGGGTTTAAACTTTCAAAATCATCATCAACGATTTTTTTACTCTTACTTTTAATTTCACTATTAATATAATTCAAGAAAGCAGGATTCACACTATTATAAATAACTTTCCGAATATCATCTAAAATTTCCTTTAATTGAATTGCCTTATAACCAGAGCTCACCCTATAAATCTTATAAAGAATATGTAATGTTTCAACATAATTATCTAAAATATTCCCCTTCATTAATTTAAGTAAATCACGAGCCTTTTTTAACGCTTCTCTTTCTTCAACACTTTGAGAAAATGCGATTAAACCCTTAAAAATCCCGTCAATTTTATCAGTATAAGCATACTTTAAAGTAGGTTGTAAGGACTCATCAACCCAACCAATCAAACTATTCCCACACTTGATATTATACTCTAAATTAGGTAAAGGTTCTAATTCAGAAGAATCATCCTTTAACTGGCTCACCAACCACAACCATAACCTTAATTTAGCAATTTCAACTGCATTCTCACAAATATCTACTCCATATAAATTATCCACTATAATATTTTTAACCTCATCATAGGCATAGGTATTATACTTTCTACTAAATGACTCATCTATCTTTTTCAACTTTTCACAAATACCATTCTTCATATTAAATAAGAGCTCCCCTGCACATACTAAAAAGTGTCCGCTACCACATGCAGGGTCTAAAATCTTAATATTGATTAGAGTTTCCAAAGATTTTTTCAATAAATCAGAAGATGCATTTTCAACAAAATCATCAAAATCTTTATACTGTTCGCTAACTTCCAATTTATCAAATAAGTATGGAACAATAGTATTTTCTGAAATATACTTAGTAATCTCTTCGGGAGTATAGAAGGCACCTACTTTTTTCCTACCTATTTTAACTTCCTTATCAATTTTTATCTCATCTAATTTTACTTCTCCAATATTCTCTAAACCAACAACAAACTTTTCATAAACATGCCCCATTACTTCTGGTGTTAAACTACCTACTGAATCATCATCCTCTTCTGCATATTCTCCAATTACCCAGTTATATTTGTTTAGTGTTTCTATTAAGTTTTTAGTTCCATTAAATTTTATTTTAGTTTCTTCAATGCCGTTAAATTTTTTTACACGATATAATCCACCGTTTAAGTATGGAACTCTAACAATTATCTTACCTATATTTTTAACATTATATAAAATTGGGATTAATTTTTTTTCTTCAATATTCTTATCATTTCCAAATCCTTCAAAGAATATTTTATTTAAAAAACTACATAACTCTTCATCATCTAAGTTTTTAATTAAATCTTTAAAAAACTCCTTTGTTTTATTCTTATTCAATATAATATACGAATTTTCTTCCCCATACTCCACTTTAATAATTCCTAATTGTGCTAAAAAGTAGAAAAATACTAATCTATCAATAAAGTGTTGGGCAATGAATAATTTATCATTATCAGTGAGCGGTTCAGTTATACTTTTAGCCATTTCTAACCTATGAGTCCATAAATCCTTATAGAATTTATCCATTACATCTTTAATATCAAATAATATATCCACATTATCAGGTGAGAATTTTTTAAGTTTATCCTGTTTGCCCTTTTTTCTTTCAGGTTTTGATATGGCATCAGAGTAATAAAACCATTTAACCCCCCCAGTTCTCCTAAATACTTTTATTTTATTATCTGTTTGATAATAGAAATAAATCATTTCTATTCTTGGATATTTATCTGAAATTAATTTTTTTAATTCATCCACTTCATTATTATCACTTACCTCAACATATGCAAGATAATTATCTATATCGACAATTATATCTTTACCATCTTCACCATACTCCCTTTGATTTTCAAAAAACCCTTTACTCTTTAAAAATTTATAATCATAATTTATCATGAGCTCACCTAATTGGGATAATTATATATGGTTATAATTATGCCCTATTTAATTTATTATTTATTCTGCATCTTTTCCTTAGCTTCTATAAACATCTCTTCAGGAGTATTTTCTTCAAAATCTAAATATTTAATAACGGTTTCCCCATATTTTAAGTACTCTTCTTCAACCGGGAGCTCTCCAATAAACAGACCTGGACAGTTATTTAAAAACCATCCATCATAAGTTAAAACAGGTTTTTTGTTTTTTAACTGGGGAGAATAAGGTCTAACTCTACAAATCAAAGGTCTGGCTTTATAGATCGTACATTTTTTATTTTCTCCTAAAAATATACACCTTCCTTTTACTTCTTTTATTTCTCCCCTCATTCCATCAAAATATGTTAGATATTTTTTTACAACTTCGTCAAATGGTATTTTCAAATGACCTGCAATATTTGCAATATCCTTTTTTGTAACGGTTGGAGAGTCGCAACATCTTCCGCACATTATACAGCTCCAAGCTATTCCCTTTGTATCCTGTGTAATTTTCGTTTTCATACTCTATCATCTTTTATTTTTTTAATTTTCAGAGCCTATCTATTTCTTTTTACTTTCAGTTACTTCATTCTCATGGTGCGAGTGAATATGAAATTCACCACTTAAATAATTCAAAATATTGTAAATCTTTAAATGGATATCCTTTGGTAGATTGTAGAGGAAATATGCAAATAATATTCCTGTAATAACATCAACAACCCAATGCTGTCCCATAATCAATGTAGAAATTGGAATCAATACACCTAACAGGTAAAAGATGTATTTTATGCTGCCGGGTTCGTTTTTAAAGTGTAATGCCATTAGAACAGAATAGGCCGTATGTAGTGATGGGATTTCGTAAGTTGGTTTTGTGAATATCCACATAAAGCGTTCGTTTACCAAATCGTGAGCCACACCAACTTGAAATGGGGCTTTAACTACAAAAATTGTGTATATCAATCCTGCTATGAACCACCCCATGACCAAATCAACCAATATTATATCAGATTTTAAAAAATCTCTTTTTACTATTAAATAGTATCCGATTCCCCCGATTATACATATGGTAAAGGCGTAAACATAGATTATTTTAAAAAATAAAATGATATTATAGGGCAGGGATTGTAAGGTATTATAGAACATGGAATTGCACAGTGGAATTTTTAGTAAATAATTTGTTAGATCCAATGGTGTTATGGCCTGAGAATACCACATCAACCCGCCCCACATAAGGTATCCGAGGGGATATACCATCATACGAACCCATATCTTTTTCATCTGCGGTCCCTTAGAAGTATTTATCAACCTCTTTTATACATGAAACTATGAGCTCTACAGTTTTTTCCAAATCATTTACATCCATAACTTCCACAGGTGTGTGGATATATCTTGTAGGTACTGAAATTACCCCTGTTGGAATTCCATCCCTTGTTAAGTGTATTGCTGTAGCGTCTGTAGTTCCGCCTTCCCCAACTTCATACTGTACAGGGATTTTATTCTTTTGAGAAACTTCTTTAATCATTTTTAAGACTTTTGGATGCGTAATTAAACCCCTACCTGATGCATCCACTATGCAGGCTACAGGACCTTTACCGAGCTCAACTGGAGCATCTTCCATTTTTATTCCTGGATGGTCACCACATATGGTTACATCAAGGGCAATTGCAACATCTGGATTTATTCCAAAAGCAGAAGTTTTAGCTCCTTTTAAACCTACTTCTTCCTGAACTGTACCGACTGCATAAACCTGGCAGTTTAAGTCCATATCTTTTATCTGATTCATAGTTTCTAAAAGAACTGCACATCCTGCCCTGTCATCAAAGGATTTACAGGTAATTCTATCTTTTCCAAGACTGTCAAATTCGGCTTTAAATGAAATCCAGGTTCCTATCTCTACACCCATTTCAATGGCTTCTTCCCTGTTCTTTGCCCCGATATCTATAAACATGTCTTCGTATTTTATTAATTTGTTTCTTTCACTTTCTTTCATTTTATGAGGTGGTTTTGAACCTAAAACGCCGATTATATCTCCTTTACTTCCATGAACTACTACCTTCTGATTTAACAACATTTGGTCGTTTATTCCGCCTATTTTTGTGAACTTTAAGAATCCTTTATCGTCTATGTATTTTACCATTAACCCTATTTCATCCATGTGAGCGGCGATCATTATCTTAGGGCCTTTGTTACCTTTTTTAGCAATTAAATTTCCAAATTTATCTGTAAAAACTTCATCACAAGATGTTTGAAGTTCTTTTTCCATGTAATTTCTTATTCTATCTTCTCTTCCTGAAATACCCCTTTCCAATGAAAGTATTTTTAGATGCGTCAATACACTCATATAATCACCCATTAATTATTTACCAAAGGTATAATCCAAAACAATTTAAATCTTTTGTATGCATATATAGTCGTTTCACGAAATATATAAATAATTATCTTAAATTTTAATAGATAATTGTTATTTGCCAGTGTTAATTTAAATTAAAATATAACTAAATAGTTAATTGTGAACAGGCAATTTTAATTTATGGGATTTATTAGTATTAAAACCAAGGTTGTAAAAAATAATTATAAAAACATTTATAAGTAGTGACATCTAAGAGTTATTGTTTTTAAAGTATCACTATATATAAGGATTCGATAAATGGTTCATACTAATACTTTTTTATATTTTGTTTTCATCTTATTGATGGTAAGATAAGAACCCAAATACATAAAGTCTAAAAAAGACTGGTTAAAAAAGGACTGATAAATTTTTATTATTTTGATTTGTTTGGCTATAGGGTGATAAAATGGAGAATAAAAACGTAGAAATCTCTGAATTAAAAGAAATTGCTAAAAAAATTAGATACAATATTGTAAAGATGATTGGATTGGCAGAATCTGGACATCCTGGAGGTTCATTATCTGCTACTGATATTATTGTTGCTCTTTATTTCAAAATAATGAATCACGATCCAAAAAATCCAAAAATGGAAAATAGAGATAGGTTTGTTCTCAGTAAGGGACATGCATGTCCTGCATTATATGCAACCCTTGCAGAATTGGGGTATTTTGATAAGGAAGAACTTTGGAAGTTGAGAAAGTTAGGAGCTCTTTTACAAGGTCACCCTTCAATAGAAATTCCAGGTATTGAAGTAAATACAGGTTCATTAGGACACGGTTTTTCATCTGCTGTAGGGATAGCATTGGGATGCAAGTTGGATAAATTGGATAATCATGTTTATGTTCTCCTAGGGGATGGAGAATGTCAGGAAGGACAGGTTTGGGAAGCTGCAATGGCTGCGTACCACTATAAATTGGACAATTTAATTGGTTTTGTAGATAGAAACAGGTTACAAATAGATGGCTGTACAGAAGATGTTATGTGTTTAGGCGAGTTAAAAAATAAATTTAAAGGATTTGAATGGGATGTATTTGAAATAGATGGTCACAACTTTGAAGAGATAATAGCCACAGTTGAAAAGGCTAAATCTATGAAAAACGGAAGACCTAAAATGATAATTGCAAATACTGTAAAGGGTAAAGGCGTTTCATTTATGGAAAATAACGTAGGATTCCATGGAAAAGCCCCAAATAAGGAGCAGTTGGAACAAGCGTTAAAAGAGCTAGAATAGTTGACAATATGGTCAATTCATCTATCTAATAAACGGTGATCTTATGGTAATGATTGGTGCATCAATACTCTCTGCAGATTTTGGTTATTTGGCAGAAGAAGTTAAAAAGGCAGAAGAGGCTGGAGTAAACTTTATTCACGCAGATATTATGGATGGTCATTTTGTTCCAAATTTAAGTTTAGGAATTGGTCTAACAAAGTATGTCAAAAAAATGACAGATCTACCTGTTGATGTTCATTTAATGGTTGAAAATCCAGATTTATTTATTCCCAAGTTGGCAGAAGATGCAGATATGATATCCTTCCATATCGAATCCTGCAAATACCCATTTAGAACGATAAATTTAATAAAAGAACATGGTGCAAAGCCAATAGTAGCTTTAAATCCTTCAACTCCCATAACCAACATTGAATATATTTTAGGGGAGCTCTACGGAGTTTTAATAATGACAGTTGAGCCAGGATTTTCAGGGCAGAAGTTTATAAACCCAATGCTCAAAAAAATAGATGATTTAAAGAACAGAATACTTAGAGAAGGCTATGACACAAAAATCTTCGTTGATGGAGGTATAAACACGGAAACCGCCCCGGCCGTGGCTGAATCTGGTGCTGATGCATTGATAGCAGCATCTGCAATATATGGAAAAGAAAACGTTAAAGAAGCGGTAGATGAACTTAGAAGAGCAGCAACTTTTAAAATTTAATTTGGGTGAAATCATGTCAAAGAAGATAGGAATGAGGAATGCCTATGGTGAAACATTAGTGGAATTGGGAAAAAAGTATGAAAATATTGTAGTGTTAGATGCCGATTTGTCAGGTTCTACAAAATCAGCAATGTTTGCAAAGGAATTCCCTGAAAGGTTTTTCAACGCAGGGATTGCAGAACAAAATATGATTGGAATGGCTGCAGGTTTAGCAAGAACTGGAAAAATTGTGTTTGCCTCCACGTTTGCAATGTTTGCCACTGGAAGGGCATGGGAGCAAATAAGAAACTCAGTAGCATATCCAAATTTAAATGTTAAAGTAATAGCTACACACAGTGGAATTACAGTGGGAGAAGATGGGGCTTCCCACCAGATGACAGAAGATATTGCAATATTGAGGGCAATACCGAACATGGCGGTTATAGCGCCTGCTGACTACTACGAAACAAAGAATGTAATAAGATGGTGTGCAGAGTACAATGGACCTGTTTATGTAAGAATGCCGAGAAGGGATACTGAAGTTATATTTGAAAGTGAAGAGGATGCAAAGTTCGAATTTGGAAAAGCAAGAATCCTAAAAGAAGGAAATGATTTAACAATAATCGCCACTGGGGAAATGGTTCCTGAAGGTTTAAAGGCTGCTGAAATATTGAAAGAAAATGGAATAGCTGCAGAAGTAGTTTCAATGAGCACTATAAAACCAATAGATGAAGAAGCTATCTTGAATTCAAAGGACTTTATAGTTTCACTTGAAGACCATAACATAATAGGAGGACTCGGTGGAGCAATAGCTGAGGTAATAGCTTCAAAAGGATTAAACAAAAGGCTCCTAAGAATAGGAATAAATGATGAATTTGGTAAATCTGGAAAAGCAGACGAGCTCCTAAAATATTATAAGTTAGACGGAGAAAGTGTGGCAAAAAGAATAATTGAAGAATTTAATAAATAAAAAATAAAATATACTAACTTTTTTAATTCAAACTTAATTTAACTTTTATATTATTTAGTTTATCTTTTATATTTTCTAAATCTAACTTTTCTAAGGGCTCCATACATGCCATTGTGATGATAAAAATGTATGGAAGTAAGTACCTTTCGTCCTGTGCAACCCATAACAACGGCATGATGAGAAATGTTATTCCAGTTAATAGCATGAAATTATTGAATTTCATTTTATTCCATATTTCCAATATTAAAATGAATATTGGAATTATCATGAGATGGATGAATTTTGGTAGATAATAATGAATATTATTTATAACAAGGTCCAGTGTTATGCCTCCTTTGATGGAAATTTCATCTAAATACCCCATAACTTGCCCGTATGTTAGGTTGAGGAGGATCACATAAAGTAAGATTGACAGGATGTTGTATATCAATGCGTTTTTATTTCTTTGGAATATTAGGTAAATTAAAGGTATAATCATAATGTGTACACGTATCAAAGCTGATATTGATGTTATTATGGACAATACAATGATATTTAATTTTGAGTTTTTAGAATTCTTTAAACCATACAGTATCACAGCCATAAAACCTAAAAATGTTAATTCTGTTGAAAACCAAGTAATATACTCCCTGAATAGTGGAATACTTAATAGAATCAACCATGCCGCTAAACCGAGCTCTTTCTTTTTGAAGTATAGGAATACAAAACTCATGAGTATGAAACATAGATACACCTGGTAAAGTAGTATGCTTTGAATACTTGGGGAGAATAGTTTAAACCAAAAATACAGGCAGTACGAGAGTCCTGGAAAATTTCTTCCATGTATTATTGTTTCATAATGTCCAAGATAGGTTAATGAAAGTGCCCCATCGAGGTAAACAAGTAATGTATCCCATACAACGCAGAATTTATCGAATGAGTGGATTATCCACAGTATAGTTATAATTGCGCCAAATAAGTAATATCTACTTTTTATAATTGAATAAAATATCCCCAATGTTATAGCCAACAGTATTATAAACTTGAAAAAATCGCTGGATGAATAATCTATATCTTGCTTAGAAAACAGTCTGCCTATTGTAATAGGTAGATTTTCGTCACTTCCTGTGATAAATAGAGTGTTGTTTGATAGTATAACTGCAGGACTGAATGAGACTATTTCTGGGATTTCCCTATGATTCCATGATTCATTCATTCCTGGGTTGTTATTTATATTTCCAACATATACATAAAATGTTTCGTTTTCTATATCATTACTTCTTGGAAGCTGATTTTCTACGAACTTTGACCATCTGATACTGATATCACTATTTCCAGATATAACCTTCCAATTCCTTTTTTCATCAATAAATTCTATAATAGCATTTTTTGATGGATAGTATATCAATTCACCTGATGAAGATATGTTGTAAAAATCTGATAGTATCATATAAGCGGTTTCAGCTCTATTTTTTCCAGAATATCTTTTATAATTCCCATAATTATAAATCTCAGGAACTGCTGCTTTCCCACCTACAATTATTACTTCATCGGGATTTAATGCTTTTATTTCATTTAAGTATTTTACATCCGTGGAACCCCAAGGTAATATTACCAATGATGCATTTAGATGATTGGATAGTTGACATGCCAGTGATTTATCCTGGTCAGAAGCAACTACAACAGTTTTTGCGTTTAATGGGTTTAAAATTATAAAAAGAATAGTCAAGACAATAAGTGGATATTTTAAATTCATGTTTTCACCGTACTGTAGTATCCTATTTCCCTAAATATAAAAATTATAAAGCCACCTATTTGATTCATACCACCATATAAGAATTAAGGATATTAATAATTAAGGATATATATAGGAAAATTATTATATTTTTAAATAAAATTTGTTCGTTTTTCATATGACGATTTTAAAGGGATATCATGAGAAAAATAGGGATTCTTGAAATTTTAGTTTTACTTGCTATATTGATAACTTCAGGAGCTCTGGCATATAAATTTTTAAGCTCCAATGGCAATAATAGTTATGAGTTTGATGGAGACCAGATGTATAAGTGTGCATGGATTTCTGAAAAAATAATGAAAAAAAATTTTCCATTGTATGCCAATGTAAAAGGTAAATGGACATCATCCAATGAAGAATTTAATGATATTGTATTAATAACGGGAGCTCGGGGAGGAACTCTTACTGCAGTATATAAAAACCAGTCCATAACAATAGGGGGAGAGATGGCTTACATCGAAGATATAGCAGCTAAAAAGATAGTTTTAAAACCCTTGGGAAATACTGTAGTTGAATATCAGATGAACCCAATTGAAGGAAATTCATTTAAAGAAATTGGGGACATAATAGAAAGTACAAAAAATAATTATGAAAATTCAAATATGACAGTACTTAAAACATATATTAGCAGTTCAATTGCAGTAGATTCAAAAACTTTTGCACCATCAGAACAACAATCCATAAAAAATAAGTTAAATTTGGATTTAAATAAATTATCTATTAAATTCGTTGAAAATGGCTTGTTTTTAGATGGAAAATTGGATTTGGAAATGTTAAACATGCTGGACAATATAATTAAACCAGAGAAAATAGCCACTTCAAAGATAACCGTATATTTAGTTGTAAATGAAACCGCGGATGAATTACCTAAAAATATCGGGCTAAATCCTGGGGATTTTGCTATTTATACATTACCTTGAATGACAAAATATAATTATAGTATAGGACAAAACCTTTTAAAAAAGGTTTTGAATCCAAACCCGATACCTACTCAACTTCGTTGAGTCGAAGCGAATCCTTTGGATTCGCTGATCGAGACAAATTCCAAGGGAATTTGTCGATTCACAAAAACCAAAGGTTTTTGTCGAACTCACGAAAACCTAAAAGGTTTTCGTCGAGTAGGTATATTTTAGGATTGAGTATTCGCTCAATGATGATTGTAAAGTTAAGTTTTTATGTCTAAAACTATAATAAAATAAAAAGGAATGAACATGGAGCTCCTAAAAACTGATTTAAGGAATTTGAAATTAAATGAAAAAATTAAAGCACATCATTTATTTGTATTATTGGTGTGCGTATATATTTTATTTTCCACGGTATCATCTTTTTCAGGATTTTTAGCACTTTTTAGTGCAATTTTCTTTTATATATCTTTCATGGTGGGTGAGAGGTTATATCATATTTTAAATTTAGATGAGTCAGGAAATCGAAGATTTTTGGCACATAAACCAAATTATTCAAAACATTACATATTTGGGATATTTTTAATGTTTATTGGTATATTGTTCATATTTTTTGATATTTTATGGGTAAGGGATATTCCACTCTTTGATCCGACTTCAAGAAGATTTTTGAATGTTCCTTTTACCGCTCTATCTCATCTTATGCTTTTAGGTTGGGCAATAGTAGTTGCATCAAATTTAAGTATGAGCAGAATAAAGGTTGTAATATATTCCATGGTTTTTTCAGCACTGATTATGCTTTTAGGATATAGAACAAATGTTATGATATTATTTTTATCCATACTTTTTGTAATGTATTATTTAAATAAAATAAAAACAAAGGAATTGATATATTCGGCATTTGGAATATTTTTGGTATTACTCTCCATGTCAATATTGAGGCTTTATACATTAGGAAGTGGTGGAAATCCAATACTTTCAAGAATAGATTTAACAATGAGCATTTTTGATATTATTGTTAAGAATTTTAATGGAGTATTTAATGGGGTAATTCATTATTGTGCGATTTATTCCTATTTAGGAATGGCTCCTGGAGCAAGAGGGGTTGTTGCAAAAAGTATCGGAGTTCAGGGTGTTTCAATAACTCCAACAATTTTTGGGGCAGTTATTGGTGATTATGGAATCCTTGGAATTATCCCATATTTTGGTATTTTGGGTGTATTTTTAGGTTTGTATTATAAAATAGCTGAGGATTTAAAAGGTATTTATTTAGGGGTTTATGCCATTTTAATAGCGTATTTATTGGTCGGTATTGAAACAGGAATTTTGGATCTTGATGTTATCCTATTCTACATGTTTGGATTTGTACTATCCATTTATGCATTGATAAAAGGGGTCTTAAATGCTAAAAAATAAATTAAAAGTAGATGATAGGTTCCTATTTAATCCAGTTTTTATAGTTTTAGCAGGTCATTTAATCATATTTTTACTTGCAGTACCGTATTTTAATAAATTCAATCCAGTTTTAATCTTAAAAATGTTCTTTATTGTTCTAACATATATTGCAAGCTTTTCAATTCCTTTTTTTACAAATATTGGCACCAATATTAAAAGAGAGTTCATCATTTACTTATCTGGAAGTTTAATATTCTTTTTGATATTTTATGGGGTTATGGCGGTGTCAGATTCTTTAATTTTGGCCATAATTTATCCTTTGGCGGTATTGGGTATTATCCACTTATTTGTAGCAACATATCCTTCAAAAAAGATGGATAATGTAATATTTTTTGTCGGGATATTTTCTTTTATTTTAATCGTAGTTCAAAATGGTGCAATACCAATATTAGATTATACCACGCGTATGGATATAGCTGCTGATCCCCTTAGATTAATTTCCTCTGGAGCATTGACTTATGGGGGTTTAAGCGGTGTACCGTATTTTTTAGTGGCTTTTGTTCTACTAATACTCTTAGGCTACAAGGCAAATGTCCTTATACTACTGGCGGCATTTTTAATATATCAGTATGGAAAAGGTAGAATATCGCCAAAACATATAATCTTATATGGTTTTGCCTCTGTGTTGTTACTTGGAATAATGGCTAAGTTGATACTCTTATCTTCAGGCCAGTCCTGGAAGCTTAATTTTATAGAAATTTTATCATATAGAGCATACTTTGACTTGATGACTTTGGATAGGATTATAAACTATCCTGAACTACTACTTGGGAAGGTTTCCTTTAATCCAAATGGAGAATCATTAATTGGGAATATTATTTTTAACTATAGTCATAATATAACTTCAACTATGTTTGGACCAATCTACCTTGATTTTGGGATTTTCGGGGTAATATTTGCCTTTTTATTGGGTCTGATAAGTAAGTTAATATATACAAAGGGAGATATTAGAATATACTCCATATATGGTGCTACCCTGTTATCAATGTGTGAAATAGGAATTAATTATGGGTTTTTAATAACCTTGTTTGTTATACTTTATGTAGTCATACTGCAATTATGTGACACACATACTTAGGTTAAATTAATTAAAACCAATATAATATCTAATTATAATTTTAAATAAACAAAGACAAACATTCGCAGAGCTCCATATTTAGAAGTTCTTCAAAAGATGCCACAAACTCGAAGAATTTTTATTAAGGCCATGTTTCATGTTTGAATAATATTCAAAATAATATTTGTTAGGGGTATTATGAATTTTGTTAAAGATGTTGTACCTAAAGGTAAAGATGTTAAAAAATATCTTGTTATTGTTGTTGATATGGATGATGATATCGGTAGAAAAGGCAATATAAGAACCCCTATTTTAGGTATGGAAGATAATATAAATGCAGCTGTAAAATTGGGTTTAGCTGATCCAGGAGATAGTGATGTAAATTCCATTTTAGGCGGAGTAAAACTTTACGATGAATTAAAAAAAGAAGGAAAGGATGTGGAAATCGCCACAATTTCAGGGGATAAGGATGTTGAATCTGAAAGATGTGCAATGCGAATAAAAGAACAGCTTGATTTTTTAATGTATTTATATGAACCTACTTTTATATATCTTGTTTCAGATGGAAAAGAAGATGAACTGGTTTTAAAATATTTGGAATCCAACGAAGTATTTGTATGGAAAAAAAGAATAGTTGTAAAACAGAATGAATCTTTAGAATCCACCTATTACTTAATACAGGAATTCATTAAAAAAACCATGTCCCAATACGTGCCGTTTTTGTTTACCTCTGTTGGATTTGCCATGATACTCTATGCAGTATTTGCAGATTTGGGTTGGAGGATAATTGCAGGACTAATAGGGTTATATATTTTATCGGAGGGCGTTAGTCTAACAGAGACTTTAAAGAAATCATTCAAGGAAGGAAAAGAAGGAATAGAGGTTGGAAAACTTACCCCAATTGGTAATGTTATAAGCTCATTAATAATAATTGTTGGGATTATTTATTCTTATAAGATGTCTGCAGGCTTGGAATTGGTTAAATTCGTTGGGACATTTTTAAATTATATGGCCAATCCTTTAGCACTTGGACTTTTCATATTTGTGACAATACGTTTTATAGATGATATAATACATACAAGTAAAAATGTACTTAGTTTATTAAAGAGAATTTTCTTTAAAATTATAGTCATATTTATGGCAAGAGAAATTTTGATGATATTTTCAATGTTCTTGATTGATGAAAGCGTCAAATTTGCCAACGTCATGGTATATGTTATAGCTTATACTTCGATATTAATTATAATTTCGGCTATTCTCTTTTACGAGCCTAAATCAGAGTCTGGGGATAAAGTTGAGTCTCAAACCCATTAATTATATTTATGTGATAGTATGCTAGAAGTCATAGGGTACAATGGTAAAAACATTGAAAAAATGAATTTAGACGATTTAAGTAAAGAATACGCCCTCTGCTGGATAGATTGCTATGCCCCATCTGATGAGGAGCTCCGTAAGCTATCCGATAAAATAAATATAAAAGTGGAAGAACTAATGCTTGGTCTTGACGAACAGGAGGTTCCAAGGGTTGAAGAAGAGGATGATTACTACCTTATAATTTTCAAAGCCCCACTTTTTGAAGAGGATATTACAACAACGTCTTTCGGTATATTTATAAAGGACAATGTGATCTTAACAGTACATACCGATAAAATAAAATCCATCGGGAGGTTATGCAACCTATTAAAAACTAAAAAACCTAAAATGTTACTTGACAGGGGGATTGGTTTTTTTATATACACCCTTTTGAATCAGATAACTATAAGTTATTCCAGAATCTTGCTTAATTTAGAAGATGAGTTAGATGAATTGGAGGATAGTCTTTTACAAGGTCATAATAGAAATATAACTGAGGAAACACTTCAACTTAGAAAAATGCTAGTTTACTTCCATAAGGCGTTGGTATCAAACAAAGATGTTCTTTCGGTCTTAAAAAGGAAGTATATTCCTATAACTACTCAGGAAGATAGGTGGCATTTTGAAGACCTGTATTACGACATTTTGCAGTTAATTGATATGGAAACCACGTATAGGGAATTGCTTGTTTCAATGATGGATATGAATCTATCACTCGAAAACATTCGAATGAACCAAATTATGAAAATTTTAACAATGGTTACAACGTTATTTGCCGTTCCAATGTGGATTACCGGAATTTACGGAATGAATTTCAAATATATGCCATTGATTGATGATCCACATGGTTTTTGGATAGTTTTTGGAATATCATTTGTCGTGATAGCTATCCTATTCTATGTGTTCATTAAAGAAAAGTGGATAAGGTGAAAATATGATAGCATCTAAGAATGATAACAATAACTCAGGGACAAAAGAAATTATAATCTGGCCAACGTACATAGATGCTAAAAAGAGTAGAAAAGAAGGTAGAAAAGTTCCAAAGGAATTGGGCGTTAACAATCCAAGGTTGAAGGACATAGAATCAAAACTTAGAAAAATGGGCTATGAATTTAAAACCGAAAAAGATAAATCCTATCCACGAGAAAATTGGAAAATTTGTGGATATATAAAGGTAAAAGTTAATGATGAAAATATTTCAAAATTAGAGTTTCTTAAAAGATTATGTAAAAGTTTGAAGGCTTAAAAATAATAAAAAATAAAAAATTAGTTGTTGATCGTTTCCATTAACTTTTTAGCTGCATCTTCCATGGAGAGCTCGTAAGGTATTCCATGTTCTTCCAATATTTTTCTTCCTTCTTCTTCATTTGTTCCCATCATCCTAACTGCAAATTTGACATTTGGATGCTCTTCTAAAACATCAACGATACCTTTTGCAACTTCATCGCATCTTGTGATACCGCCTAATACGTTAATGAAAACTCCTTTTACACCCTGCTTTTCTAAAACCTTTTTAAGTGCTTTTTTAACTATTTCTGAACTGGCTCCACCACCTATATCTAAGAAACATGCCGGTTCTCCACCAAACTCTTTAACAATATCCATACTAGCCAAAGTTAAACCTGCACCATTGCCTATAACCCCAATGTCGCCATCCAGTTCAACATAGGCAAATTCTGATTTGTCTTTTTTATTGAATTCTTCGAATTCTTGATAGTTGTGTCTGTAGAATGCATCGTCGTCCACATTTAAAACAGCATCTGCAGCAAAGATTCTTCCGTCCTCGGTAATAACCAATGGATTTATTTCAGTTAAAGTTCCGTCCATGTCTTTGAATACCTTGTAGAGTTTGTATATCACATCTGCAATTTTTGGGATTTCTTCGGACGGGATAGAAGCCTCGTTTAAAATATTTCTTGCTATGTATGGTAAAAATTCCTTTTCCAGGTCCACATAGTGTTTTACTATTTTTTCAGGCGTGTTTTTTGCAACTTCCTCTATGTCCACTCCACCTTCGGTTGAGAACATTATAACAGGCTTTTTTTCCGTTCTGTCTATAACTATACCAATATAGTATTCCTTTTTTATTGGAAGCTTATCTTCAATTAAAACTTTTTCAACTTTTTCTCCTTTTATTTCTTTCTTAAGGAGCTCTTCAATTTTTGCATTGGCTTCTTCGGTATTATCTGCAAAAAGAATTCCTCCAGCTTTTCCTCTACCGCCAACTAAAACCTGAGCCTTAATTACAACTGGTTTTTCAATGGATTCTATTTTTTCTGAAGTTAAAATACTTTCAGGTACTGGTATTCCATAATTTTTGAATATTCTCTTTGCCTCGTATTCATGCAACTTCATTTAATCACCTTATACCTGTTTATATTTTTATATCGACAATTAACAATAACAATAAATAATAACAACATAACATCATCAAAAATACAAAAAGTGAAAATTCTATTTTGAATATATTATGGAGCTAATGAACTTTTCACAGTATATGCATCTTATTTTTAAAGGATGTTTCTTTTCTACAATGAATTTAGACTCTATTTGTTCTTGGTTAGTGATACATTTTGTGTTTGTACACTTTAAGATACCCTCGATTTTTTCAGGGATATCTAATTTAGACTTAAATATTACCTTTCCATTTTTTATAATGTTTATTGTTGCATTAGGTGAAATAAGACTTATTTTATTAACATCCTCTTTGGATAACTCCAGACCTTCTATTTTTAAAATATCCTTTTTATTTCTTTTTTTAGAAGAAACATTCATAGCCAGTGTTACTGGTAATCCTTCTTTAATATTTAAGATCCTATAGACTTCCAGAGCTTTTCCTCCATCTATATGATCAATAACAGTACCGTTTTCAATCCTTTTTACCTTTAGTTCTTCCATGAGCTCACCAAGATAAATGTTATTTTAGTACCTCTTCATACCTGCTTAAATATAAAATAAATTATTGTGTTTAACTTAGTATAGAATAATATTTAGATTTTAATAATATATTCTTTAATTTTATACAACATCTCAAAAGCATCGCTTCTTTTTATATCGTCATGAGTTTTGAAGTAACTCAAAAGTTTTTCTTTCATATCCTCTTCAAATTTACTTTTTTCAAGTACGTTTTCAAAAGTTCTTAAAGGATAGTATAAACTTTTTGCTATTTTAAGTAAATCCCCACCATCTTTTTCATGTATGATTCCATCTTTTATAGCATTTTGCACCATTATTCTAAAATTAATCATTGAAAAAGTTATTTGATGGAAGTCTTCACTGAATGTAACTGCAACCTCATCATCATCTGTGATTATTCCGTTCTTATAATATTCGTATATTTTCCCTACCCCTATCATTCCATAGGTATCTAATTCAGAAGCTCTTAATGCACCCATTGAACTTGCTCCAAATATTTTCTTACCTTCGTTTAATCTCTTCAGTATCTCCCTGTGGGCCACTGCAGAATTCTGTAAAAAAACTCCGTCAATAATGCCAATAATATCGTAATTATCAATTTTACTGTCCATCAAGTCTCCTCTCTTAATAGGGGGAAATACATCAGCTTCTTTTAGAACATCCTTTATTTCATCTTCTTTTAAGGTTAATTTTGAAAAGATAGCTATTTTCATTTACTTAACCTCCATAAAAATTCAAAATATTCCTTTTCATCGGTGAGAATGTTTTTATCAACAATTGCTACGCTGGATTCCCTATTTTCAAATAAAGCCTTATCTGTCCAATTATGGCTCCCAACTACTACGGTATCATCCACAATTATGAGCTTATTATGGGTTCTTTCAGAGTTTAGAGTCCTTACTGAAATCCTTTCGCTACTGAGTCTGTTCCTGACCTTTTTATTTGATTCAACATTTCTGTCGAGAATTATTCTAACCATAACTCCTCTCTTTCTTGCATTTATCAGTTCGTTTATAAGTTCTTCAGTTTTTTTACAGCAAAATATGGAGAACATTACTATAGATATTTCCCTTTTTGCGGATTTTAAAAGGTTGATAACATAATAATAGTATTTTTCATCGTTTAATACTTTGATATCTTGTTTTGTTTTTTCTAGATTTTTAGATTCGTTTTCCACACATCTGAGATTCTTAAGATCTTGTATCATTTTTGAAAGGACAAAAATCAAGTATATCATCAGGACTAATAGTATAGTGTAGATAATTAATATATAATTCAATAAATTGGTAAAATTTATCATATTATCATTCCTATTTACAAACAAATATTTATTTTATCTTTTTATCTTTGATGTATAATTACCTATATGGATTAAATTATAAATACAATAAAACAATATTTCATAAAAACACCATAAACTCAATAAGATACTAAATTGGTGATTAAATGAATACCACCTATGATGTTGAAAGTGACATAATTGAAGAAGAAAGTAAATATGTAATGAGAACATATGGAAGGTTACCTGTTGTTCTTGTTGAAGGTAAAGGGATTTATGTTTATGATATAAACGGAAAAAAATATATTGACTTCCTTGCAGGAATTGCAGTAAATAATGTTGGTCACTGCAATCCAAGGGTAGTTGAAGCTATTAAAAATCAGGCTGAAAAATTAATCCATGTTTCAAACATATACTACAATATACCTCAAGTAGAGCTCGCAAAGAAACTTGTAAATTTAAGTGGTTTGGATAAAGCTTTCTTTTGCAACAGTGGAGCTGAGGCCAATGAAGCTGCAATAAAACTTGCAAGAAAGTATGGTAAGAGTATAGGAAAGGATGGTGGAGAAATAATCACAATGGAAAACTGTTTCCATGGTAGGACTTTAACAACAATAACTGCAACTGCAAAACCAAAGTATCAGGAAGGATATGAGCCCCTTCCACAAGGATTTAAATACATTCCATTTAATGATATAGAAGCTTTAAAGGAGAGTGTATCTAATAAAACCGTCGCTATAATGATAGAACCTATACAGGGGGAAGGGGGAATACATGTTGCAGATAAGGAATATTTAAGAGCGGTTAGGGATTTATGTGATGACGAGAATATAATTTTAATATTTGATGAAATCCAGTGTGGGGCAGGTAGGACTGGAAAGATGTTTGCCTATGAACACTATGGGGTTAAACCTGATATAATGACCCTTGCAAAGGCACTTGGTGGAGGAGTACCTATTGGTGCAACCCTTGCTAAAGAAGAAATTGCAAAGGTATTTACACCTGGAAGTCATGGAACCACTTTTGGAGGAAATCCTCTTGCATGTTCAGCTGCACTAGCTTCAGTTGATGTTATAGAAGGTCTCTTAGAAAATACTCAAAAAATGGGAGACTACCTAACCAGTAGGTTAAAGGAGCTCATGGAAAAGTACGACTTTATTAAAGAAGTTAGGGGAATGGGGTTAATGATAGGAGCTGAGTTAACATTTAACGGTGGAGACATCGTTAATAAAATGCTTGAAAAAGGTTATTTAATAAACTGTACCTCAGATACAGTTTTAAGATTTTTGCCACCGTTAATGGTTGAAAAAGACCACATAAACGGTATGATTGAAGCTTTAGATGATGTATTCTCGAAAATAATCTAATTCTATAATTTAAACTTCTTTTTTTCTTTTTTTCATTAAAAGTGAATTTATTTAAATAAATTTTGTGAAAATGTTAAGCCATTTAAAATAGTGAAAAGTAATTAAAATTAACTATTCTATTATTTTGCAAATTATGTGTGGTATCTGAGTATCCCCCTGTGGATTATATCCCGGTCTTGGTTTTTCAAATCGTTCATCGAGTAAATTAACTGATGAAATATTTTCCACAATAAAAAGTTTCCACCCGCTAGCTTCTCCACTATTGCTATCTCCTTTTATTTGATATGCTCTCAACTTTTTTTGATCGTAAGTATCATTACCATAACAGTGTGGTTCTATTGTTCTCGCATCCCCTCCATTATATATTATTTTTAATTTTCTTTTTTCATTGATTGCAGTGATTATTTTATTATACATGTTCTTCCCCCCTCGTGGATTCATATCTTATTAACTAACAATAGGTGTATAGATATAAAAAACTTAGTATTGTCAAAAAGTAAATTATATCCTATAAAATAAGTTAATAGATATCATCATGATTTCTTTAAAAGATTACCTAAAATTGTTAGGGAAGGGAAAAAGGAAGCTCAGAAAATATTAGATAATCTTTCAGATAAAAATAGAATTACACTTCAAACCAATGAATGCGTAATTCCTACAAAGGCAGTAGGGGAAGGATATTTTGGACAGGAGTTAAAAGAATCCGAAGAAGGATGGAGAAATAGGTATGATGGAGATAATTTATTAGTCATGCAGGCACTCCTTGCAGGAGGTGAATATACTCCATCGATGAGAGGAAAATTGACTTAATTTATAAAGTGTGTCTATTGTGAAGTAGTAAAATCCATAGAAATGGAAAAACCAGTAAGGAACACAGGAATACCATTGCTTAGAATTAGACAAAAACCTTCGGTTTTTGTTGTTCGCTTACTTCGTAAGCGATGTGGTAGATACTTTAACTATTTAACAAATACAGTATTTAATAAGCATAAATTCCCTATTTATTATCCAATGAATATTCCTAATAGGCTTCTGATCGATTCCATCTGTATCCAGAACTTTTTAATCCTTCTTTTAAGTCATAATTGCATAATTATCACGATTATGATATGTCTTAATATATAATTTATATAACATTATATATAAATTTATAGAATTATTAAAAAGTGAATTAAGTATTTTTTTGAAAGTCTAAAAGAGAATTTTACCTTTTGTTTTATAAAGCAATAGTTGGTAAGTATTTTTTGAACCCTTTTTTATCTCTTAGAACGAAAAATATTTTAGTGAAATATGATTTATATGTATAAAAGGCATAATTATTTATGGGATTAATACATTAATTATAATTAAACAGTATATGGTGTTATCATGGCAACAGATACTTTTATTGTAAAGGATGGGAAAATAAAAGGAGTAATTATTGAATATGACGAATATGAGAAAATTGAGGAACTTTTAGATATTGGTTTAGCAAAGGCTATGGATGAAGCAAAAAATGATAAATTAATTTCGTATGATAAAATAAAGCATTTATTGGGGGATGATGAAGGTTCTATTTAGAAATTCATTTGCAAAGGATTTGGAGAAAGTTCCGATGAATGTGAGGAAAAAAATAAAAAATATTATTGTAGATCTCCAAAATACTGATAATTTTTTTAGCATGAATTTGGATGTTAAAAAAATAAAAGGATATGGTAATTATTATCGTTTTAGAGTGGGACAATATAGGGTTGGGATTGAATGGAATGACGATACGGTTATTTTTTGTAGAGTGTTGCATAGAAAAAGCATTTATAAGTATTTTCCATGATAATTCTATTTTATTATTCTAATTATTATTTAAATGCTTTTTTAAGTTCTCGTGTCTTTATTAACCCCCTATCCGCATACTTATATTTATAAATCATTATATATAAAGTTTTAATGATACTTCACCATGTAAATTATAATAATTATTAAGTAGTTGCAAAAGTCATTATAATCTATAAAATAAATTCGTAGGGTGTATTATTGGTTTCATTATAGATGAATTACCTAAAATTGTTAAGGAATGGAAAAAAGAAGCTCAGAAATTTTAGGCGGCCATTCAGATAGAAATGAGAGTAAATACTGAAACAATAATTATTTCTCGGAAGTTAAGGCACGGAAAGACCTTAATAATAAATGTCCAACAAAAAATGCTTTCAATTATTAACTTTGTGAATACTATAAATGAGCTCCCACATGAAAATAATTACTTTTTTATCTTTGCCCACACATCTCCTCCTCGTTAAGTGAGAATATATGATTACTATACTCTCTTAACTCCCCAATAAGTTTTGTTGTAATATGTAACAATATTTTCCTTATCTATATGAAACCAGTCTTCAGTCTAAAGTTGGTTAATGCAGATAAAAGGTATTATTCCACACTAATTTAAAAATTCATACACTATAATTCACATAAAAACAAATAAAGAATATCTTGCAGAATGGGTGATAAACAATGATGCAAAGTGGTGCAAGATGTATTGGAGGCAATATGCCTCAAGATATTCAAAAAAAAGTAGATAATCTTTTAGATGAATTCGGAAAGATTGTAGAAAACATTTCCCAAAGCCGAGAACTTAGAAAAGCTATGGTGAGAAGCAGATTGCCATGTAGCATAATAGCCTTATTAGATGTTCAAAATTTGTATATTATAGCTCAAAATCATTTTGGTATGCCCAGTACTTTATATATTTATGACCGTGATATACGATTATCACCAGAACAGGCAATAAATATATCCCGTTTTGACTTTGGATTTCACGACCCATTCCTTATAAGATTTCCAGCTTCATTGCTTGATCAAAGTAAGGAATGCCGCCAAAAGTTATTGAATGCAATAGCATTAACACATATTGAATCAGAAGTTCAGAGGGTTATAAAAATGACCAATCTTATTCAAATAAACCCAATTTTTGGACCTGCATCTTATAGTATGGACAAACAGTTGGTTTTTGTCCTTATGCCTTTTGATGATGAACTCACTACAATATATGAGACCATTATCAAACCCACAGTTGAATCTATGGAGATGGTTTGTCGACGTGCTGATGACTACAAAACAAATAAAGCAATAATTCAAGACATATGGAAGGGCATCTGTGAAGCAAGACTCATCATTGCAGACCTTACAAATTTAAATTCTAATGTAATGTATGAATTAGGGATTGCACATACAGTTGGTAAAGAAACAATTATGATCTACCAAAAAAATAAGGAAGAGGTTAAATTTCCTTTCGACATTGCTCATATTCGAAGGATAGAATATGAAAATACTGCCACGGGCGGTAAAAAACTAGAAGTAGATATTAAGGAAACAATAACGTCCATACTCGAACCTACAGCAATACCTTAATGATTTTAATAAAAAATACAATACTCTAAACTACTATACTATTCAATAATTACACTTTTAATAATTCGATTTTCTTTTTAGCTTTTCTGATTTCCTCAGCTCTTAAGTATATACAACTCATGAGTGTTTAAACTGTATATGTAAGCAAGTCCCAGTGCAAATATCTCTTTTTTATTTAGAATTTCCTTTAAAATTAATTGCCATCAGTGATAAATTTGAATAATGGTATTATTCAAAAGGTCGTCACTACAACGCCGCTAGGTTTTAAGATAACTATAAATTAAGTTTTCCATATATATTTAATTATAATTTACTTTTTAACTTTTTAGTGGAGATATAATGGCAAAAAGAAAAGGAAGTAAAAAAGAAACTATTGTAGCTAATAAACTAAAAAAATCAGGGCACAAGATATTGGAAAGAAATTCAGTTAAAAGATTAAATCAACACAAAAAAGCAGAATACGATATAATAACAAAAAGAGGTAATAAAAAATACTCTATTGAAGTTAAAAGTGGAAAACAAACATTAACAAGTACCGACATAGAAAAACATATTAAAAAATCAAATAAAATAAGGGCAAAACCAGTATTTCATGTTAGTAAAAGGGTTAAATTTACAAAACCAGCTCAAGAATTGGCTAAAAAGAAAGGAGTTAAAATAATAAGGGGTTAGTAGTTAAACTTCAATTGATATAATCAATATTCTTTTTAAGTTATTACTGAATTTGGATTTAAAAAAATATATAAACCTTAATTGATAAATATTATGTTGTATGATTGAGGACAAAATTACTGAGGGGATAAATATGGAGGGCGTTGATATAAATAAACAGAACGAAGGGGAAATAAAAAAGGAGATCGATGAAATTATAGAGAATGTAAAAGCTGCATCACACAATGAGAAAGAAAAAGATGATGATAATACCGTTAATAAAACAATTAAAAATGTGGATAAATCTTTAATTGACAGTTTGGCAAACTTGCTGTCAAGTGAAGTTAAGGCAAAAATTTACATTTATCTTAGAAAGTATGAAAACAGTACAGTGGAAGAAATAGCTCATGGGACTGGGATATATCCTTCAACAGTTAGAGAGGCAATTTTAGAAATGTACAGAGAGGGGATTGTAACTAGAGGTAAGCTAGATAAAGAGGGGTCAGGTAAAAAACCGTATGTTTATTCAGCAATACCTCCATCAGAGATCGTGAAAAAAATTTCAAAGTCCCTTCAAAAGAAGTTAAATGATTTAATGATGGTAGATAAAAAAATCAAAAAGAAAGAAATTAAAGTACCATTTTTACCTGTGAAGATAGTCATAGATGAAAATACTGAGAATACTGAGAATTGAAATCTTCACATCGTAGTTTAGGAGCTCCCAAAACTTTTTAAAAATTTTTAAAGGGTCATGTTCAATAATGAAAATATATATCGTTGGGTGGTATTTTTGAAGACCTTATCCTTATGCCCCACATGTTTAAAGAAAGTCGAAGCTGAAGTATTTGAAGAAGATGGCGAGGTTATAATAAAAAAGGAATGTGAGGAACATGGTAAATTTAGGGACATATACTGGAGTGATAGTGAACTATACGAGAAATACAAGAAATATGAATACATAGGAGACAAGTTGAAGAATACAAATACTGAAAGAAAATATGGATGTCCATTTGACTGTGGACTGTGTCCAAGCCACGTATCTACAACAGTACTAGCGAATTTGGATGTTACAAATAGATGTAATCTAAACTGCCCAATATGCTTTGCAAATGCAAACCGTACCAAGATGATATACGAACCATCCCTTGAAGAGATAAAACACATGATGGTTAATTTGAGGAATGAAAATATACCATGTCCTGCAATACAATTTGCAGGAGGGGAGCCCACACTTAGGGAAGATTTACCTGAAATTATAAGAACTGCCAAGGAGCTCGGTTTTATCCATATACAGATAGCCACAAATGGAATTAAACTTCAAAATGTTGAATACATAAAGAAGCTGAGAGAGGCAGGTTTATCAACAATTTATTTGCAATTTGACGGTTTAACTGAAAAGTCCTATTTAACTGCAAGGGGTAAAAATCTACTTCCTGTAAAACTAAAAGTTATCGAGAGCTGTAGAAAGGCAGATTTTAGAAGTATAGTTTTAGTGCCCACACTTGTTAAGGGGGTTAATGATGACCAGATAGGGGATATAATAAGATTTGCTGCAAAAAATGTGGATGTTGTAAGAAATGTAAATGTTCAACCTGTTTCATTTACTGGACGAATAGATGAAAATAAAAGATTTGAGCAGAGAATAACAATTCCTGATTTTGTTGAATTGGTTGAAGAACAGACCAACGGAGAGATCTTAAAGGAAGATTTTTATCCAGTACCTTCGGTAGTACCTATGTCATTATTTGTTGAGCTCTGGGGAAATAGACCTACAGTAAAGTTAAGTTCCCATCAGCACTGTGGTGCTGCAACCTATGTTTTTGTTGAAAATGAAAAGCTGATTCCAATAACAAGGTTTTTTGATGTTGAAGGATTTATAGAATTGTTGAATGAGATTAGCCAAGAGATAAAAGAACCCCATAAACTAACAAAAACAGAACGGGCAAAAATAATTTTGAAAATTACGAAAAGACTTCCAAGTTTGGTGGAGCACTCAAAGGCCCCTTCAAACGTGAAACTAATCGAAACAATAATAAGAATTCTAAAAGGGGACAACAATGCCCTTGCAAAATTCCATTACAACAGTATTTTAGTTGGATGTATGCATTTCATGGACCCATACAACTTTGATACAAGAAGAGCTCAGAGATGCGTAATTCATTATGCCACACCTGATGGAAGAATCATACCATTTTGCACGTACAACACACTTTATAGAAAAGAAATAGAAGAAAAATATTCGATACCTATTGAAGAGTGGAAGAAAAAATTAAGTCAGTAAAAAATAAAACTTATTAGCTTTCATAATGTTTAAAATGTTGGATCGAAAAGTTTGCTATTATCCTTTTAAAAAAATGTTGGATAGAAGAAGCATATCTAACTTTCATAATGTTTAAAATCAAATTCCTCTTCTTTTATACGCTCTCCAGTTATCATATAAACTATCCTATCTCCAATGGATGCTATTAAATCACCGATTCTTTCCAAATACTTTGCAGCAAAGATAGTCTCTGTGGCCATGGTAATGTTTTTAGGATTTTCAATTACGTAGCTCATCATCTCCCTATAGAGCTGTTCATATAATCGGTCTACTTTTCTATCTCGGTCATATACTTCTCTTGCCAATTCCTCGTTTTTTGTTTTAAATGCAATTAATGCATCTTTTAACATGCTTTCAAGATAATCTAGCATTACATTTAATATCTCATTTTCTCTTTCGGCATTTAATTCAGATTTTAGAACTATTTTGGCTATTTTTGAAGCACTATCTCCTATTTTCTCTAGTTTTGATATTGTTTTAATAACTGTTAGTATCTCCCTTAAATCGGTTGCAACAGGTTGCTGAAGTGCAATAATTGAAACACATTTTTCTTCAATTTCCATTTCCTTTCTATCTATTAAATCATCTCCCTCTCTGACTTCTTTTGCAAGTTCTTTATTGCAGTTTAAAAATGAATCAACTGATTTTCTTAAAGCATCCATACAAAGGTTGCCCATATCTATTACATCACTTTCTATTTCTTCAATTTTTACATAGAATGCTTCCCTAGTCATTTTATCACCTGATGTTGTCCATTGGGCTCTATTGAGTAATTTTTCTTCCCCTAAGTACTTTCCAGACCAAGTGCAATTATATCTCCACATCCCTCTAAATACTTTGCAGTTAAAATTAGCTCTCCACTTTTCTGGACTTTGCATACTTAAATTTACCATATCCATATAAATTTCATAGCATAGTTCTTTTATCTCCTTGTTTCTCTCGTGAACATCCATTGCTAACTTTTCGTTTCCAGTTTTAAATGCTATCAAAGAATCTATGGACATAGCTTCAATTTTTTCCATCATTAAAT
This sequence comes from Methanothermococcus thermolithotrophicus DSM 2095, assembly GCF_000376965.1. Taxonomy (NCBI): domain Archaea; kingdom Methanobacteriati; phylum Methanobacteriota; class Methanococci; order Methanococcales; family Methanococcaceae; genus Methanothermococcus; species Methanothermococcus thermolithotrophicus. The sequence continues at coordinate 96,321 of NZ_AQXV01000055.1, forward strand.
TCAACAGTTTATTATCTCTTTTGATATTAGATTTGGATTTCAAAGTTATTTGCGCTATTTTTATGGTATAGTTTCCAATTATCTCCAGTTTGGAGATTATTTTAATAATTGTCATTACAGTCTTCAAGTCGGTTGCAACAGGTTGCTGAAGTGCAATAATTGAAACACATTTTTCTTCAAGTTCTCTTACTTTTTTATCCAGCGAACTATCACATTTAATTACCTCTTTGGCAAGTTTTTTATCGGAATTTAAAAATGCGACCATAGATTTTCTCAGAATGCCCAAACATAGGATACTCATATCCAATACATTATCTTCTATCTTTTGAATTTTTTTAAGAAATGCTTCTCTAGGAACTTTTCCCCCCATATAGTTCACCCCCCTTAATTAATATTCTAAACTTTAGGCATTTATCCAAATAAACCCCTTATGTAGTTTTCAGTTTCTTTTTTCTCAGGTTCAAGGAATATTTTCTCAGTTTTGTTAAATTCTATGAGTCTCCCCATTAAAAAGAATCCAGTGTAGTCTGAGATCCTACTTGCCTGTTGCATGTTGTGAGTAACTATAACAATCGTATAATCTTTTTTGAGCTCAGCCATTAGATCTTCAATTTTTAAAGTGGAAATTGGATCAAGTGCGGAAGTAGGCTCATCCATCAATATAACTTCTGGTTTCACAGCGATGGTTCTTGCAATACATAATCTTTGCTGCTGCCCCCCTGAAAGACCTAAAGCTGATTTTTTTAAGTCATCTTTAACTTCGTCCCATAGTGCGGCCTTTTTCAAAGCCCACTCCACGATTTCATCCAATGTTTTTTTGTCGGTTATTCCATGTATTCTTGGGCCGTAGGCGACATTGTCATAAATACTCATTGGAAATGGATTTGGTTTTTGGAATACCATTCCTACTCTCTTTCTTAGTTCCACAACATCCACATCTTTGTCATAGATATTTTTTCCATCAAGTAAAATTTCGCCTTCTATTTTTACAGTGGGGATTAAATCGTTCATCCTGTTTAAGCATCTTAAGAACGTAGATTTACCGCAACCACTCGGTCCAATTAATGCAGTAATTTTTTTTTCATAGATTGGTAAATTAATGCCCTTTAAAGCTCGCTTTTCACCATACCACAAATTTACATTCTTTGTATTCATTTTTAAATCCATCTGACCCACCTACTTATTTAGTTGTTATTTTGCGTCATTGAATCTTATTTTAAAAGTTCTACATAATTTATTTCATTATTGAGATGATGTCATTTTAAATCTGTTTTTGAGTATATTTGCTAAACCAAATAAGATGAACATCATTAATATAAGGACTAAGGCAATACCGTAGGCCATCTGTAGTTCTTCAGCTGTTGAATATTCTGTAGCAAGTACATATAAGCTAAAAGGTAGTGCTTCTACCCTATTAAATAAACCTATACCAAACGAAAAGGCAGTTGCAGCTGTGAACATAATTGCAGCGGTTTCTTCTGCACTTCTCCCCATGGATAATATTATTCCAGTTATAATTTGAGGCAGTGCGGTCGGAACTACGACTTTTCTAATGGTTTGCCATTTTGTAGCTCCAAGTGCCAAACTACCTTCCCTTAATCCTGGAGGTACTGCTTTAAGACCTTCTTCAGTAGCCCTAATTATGGTGGGAAGTACCATAAATGATAGAGTTAAAGCCCCAATTAGGAGACATGGTCCAACTGTTTTAATTGCTATGGCATAACCAAAGAGACCAAAGACGATTGAAGGAAATCCTGCCAAACAGTCAGATGAGAATCTAATTATTCTTGTTAGGATATTATCTGATGCATATTCATGTAGATATATGGCCCCCAGTACACCAAAAGGTATGGAGAATAATACCGACAGTACAACCAAGGCAAAAGTTCCGAGAATGGAATTCCATATTCCATCAAATGTTCGTTCTGTTCCAAGTATAACGTTAATTGGGTTACTTTCTCCAAAGAAGAATTCCATGTTTATTGCGCCTATTCCATTGACAAAGATATAACCCACTATTACAAATAATATACCAATTACTGTAAACCCAAAGAGGTACAGTGTGAAAAATGCAATTTTTTCTTCTAATCTGGCTCTTTGCGAATGGTTCAAAATCCCACCTTTTAAACGTTAAGTGATTCTGACATTGTTTAGTATTATAATGATCCAATGTACTTAACTTTATTTAATCCCATTTTATTCTATATTTCTTATCTAAATATTGCGAAATTAGATTTAATCCAATAACCATTACAAACAAAACTATGCCTGTTGCAAACATTGCATAGTATACCACACTTCCTGAAGCCGCTTCCTTAATGTTTAAAACTATATGTGAAGTTAACGGTCTAACGGGATCAAATACTGATCTTGGTATAAGGGCCCAGTTTCCTGCAACCATTAAAACTGCCATGGTTTCCCCAATAGCTCTTCCCATTCCCAGCACTATACTTGATAGAATACCACTTAATGCTGCTGGAAGAATTACCTTCTTAATAGTCTGCCATTTTGTGGATCCGAGTGCTAAACTACCTTCTTTTAACTCACGTGGAACTGAATTTATCGCATCTTCTGATAGGACGGTTATTGTAGGTAATATCATAACTGCCAGTATTATTGAAGCTGCCAGCCAACTAAATCCCGGATTTACATTGAAAAAATCTCTGAGAAATGGAACTAACAAAACCATACCTACGAAACCATAAACAACAGATGGTATTGCAGTTAAAATTTCAATAGCTGGTCTTAAAATACTTTGTACTCTTTTAGGTGCCATTTCAGCCAAAAATATGGCACAACCTACACCTAGAGGAACTGCAAACAAAAGAGCCAAAATAGTTACGACAAAAGAGCCAACTATCATGGGAAATATTCCATAATAGCCCATAGTTGGATTCCATTTCATCCCAAAAACAAAATCTACAGGACTTATAAAATTAAATGCAGGTATGCCATTGAATATTAAAAACAAAATCATCGCTAAGATGATTATACTCGAAAATAATGCGCACAATTTTAAGAAATTTTCCAAAATAAATTCAAATACGTTCCTTTTATGCATTTTTTTCACCATTCCGAATGATTTGGACAAAAGTTGCTACTCCATTACAACCTTCAACCTTCAATTGCAGTATTAGATAATGGATAAGAAATTACTTCGGAATTTTATTTAATTTCCGAACTGAAGTGGATGAAATCAAAAACTTATTGAATGTTGTAAATTAATATTAACTAATATGTTCATTCAATGGCTTACATAAAAACTTATTGTTTTGTGGTAAACAGGGGATATTATTGAGGTATGCTGTATTTATATTTGACCACAAAATATTCGTAAATTTATCTAACTGACATATATAAATCTAAAAAATTGAGAAGAATATTTTATTTATTTAATAGGTAGGTAGCCTTTTTCTCTAACTATTTCTTGACCTTCAGGACTTAAAACATAGTCTAAGTAAGCCTGTACTGCAGGAGATGGTTCCCCATTTGTAATCATGTTTAGAGCTCTTGAAACTTTATAAATTCCTTTTTTAACATTTTCTTCTGTAGGTTCTACACCATTGAACTTAACAGCTTTAATAGTGCTGTCAACATATCCAATTGAAAGGTAGCCTATTCCGTTCTTGTCCTGTTTAACTGCAGTTTTCATTGCACCATTTGAATTAACTACTGTAGCTTTTTCAGTAATTTTTCCTTTACCAAGTGCTTTTTCCCAGAATACTTCTCTAGTACCACTTTCTTCGTCCCTTGTGTAAACGTTTATAGGTGCGTCAGGACCTCCAACTTCTTTCCAGTTGGTAATTTCTCCTGAGAAGATTTTTTTAACTTGCTCTTGTGTTAAATCTGAAACTGGGTTTTCTGGGTGAACTACAACTGCCACACCATCGCGAGCTATGCTGTGAGTGATTAAATTAGGATATTTCTCTTTTTCTTCAGCTTTTAAGTCTCTTGAAGCCATACCAATGTCAACCAAGCCTTCAGCAACTTGTTTGACACCAAAACCTGAACCTCCACCTGATACTTCAAGGTTGTAGTTTGGATTTTTCATCATAAATTTTTTTGCAGCCTCTTTAGCAATTGGTAATACTGTAGTTGAACCTGAGATTTTTATTGTTACTGGCTGATTATTGGCACTTACACTGTTTGAATCGGCAGGACCACCACCAATACATCCACTAAAACTGACAAACGAACTTATCAGCAATAGGCCAAAAATTAGGCCGAGATACCTTTTCAAGGGATCACCTCTAAACTTTTTGATAATAATCCCTCTACATTACGAATATATAAATGTTTCTATTTTGCTACATTTATTTCATAAAATATGAACTAATAGGTATAATGAATGAATATACCGCTTCATCATTAATAACTGTTACAAGTCTAAACTCAGAATAATGTAGTAAAATATCCAACCAAAAGCTTTACAAAGTATCACGAGATAATATCAAATGTAACATCGTAGGTGAAGCCATGTTAATGATGACTGAAATTTGATGACTGGCTCATTTTAACAGTCTCTCTCTTTATATCACACAGTTAAAAACTATTAACGAGGATCCTAAAAGCAAGAAACTCTAAAATGACACATACTTCATATATCTGATGAGCAGATTTTAACGATATTGTAATATGACTCCATAGGGCTTTACAAGAGAAATTTGGGAATATAGACATACAATCACGGCGTGAACACCAACCGTTCATCATTGTATGACAAAGGGATAAAAAGTATAAACCAATAATTCAGTAAGAAAAATAGATTAAAATATACAATCAAGATAGAAGCAAATATTGGCATAGATAACGAGTCATCATATATTATACCACTATTGAACGCTGGAAAACTATACAGTATTTAAAAGTACAATAGAATTAATATATATGCTATCATATAAATACTAATTATATAAATTAAAAAAGCGATTCCAGATGTACATGCATTCGATATACTGATACAATAGGAGGTGCGGTTACACCGGCATGATATTACCTTTGAAATATGCATATATTGAGGTTTGGAATGATGGTTAGATATTATAACCTGTTCTGAGTCTATGGCTTAACGTAGTATATATAAAGTAAATATTAATAAACTCTTTTTCTAATATACCATATCTCAATCATAAGGGAGGAATAACATGAAACTAATAGCATGGTTAGATGATCTAAGGAATGAAGATGTTAATATAGCAGGTGGAAAAGGAGCCTCTTTAGGTGAAATGTGGAATGCAAAATTACCGGTGCCTCCAGCATTTGTTGTTACTTCAGAAGCTTACAGGTACTTTATTAATGAGACAAAATTGGACGAAAAAATAAGAAATATCTTAAGTGGATTGGATGTTAACGACACAAAAGAATTAACTAAAGCTTCAAAAGAAATAAGAAAACTCATTGAAACTGCAAAAATGCCAGATGATTTGAGATTGAGCATTATTGAAAGTTATCATAGGCTCTGTGAGATGAGCGGGGGAGAAGAAGTATTTGTTGCAGTTAGGAGCTCAGCTACTGCAGAAGATTTACCTGATGCAAGTTTTGCAGGTCAGCAGGATACCTATTTGAATATTAAAGGGGCCGAAGAAGTTGTTAAAAGTGTACAAAAGTGTTTCTCATCATTGTTTACCCCAAGAGCAATATTTTACAGAGAACAGAAAGGATTTGACCACTTTAAAGTAGCTCTAGCTGCAGTTGTTCAAAGAATGGTAAATGCCGACAAAGCCGGTGTAATGTTTACCGTAAACCCAATCAATCAAGATTACAATCAAATGGTTATTGAAGGAGCCTGGGGATTAGGTGAAGGTGTTGTTAGTGGAACTGTAAGCCCAGATACCTACATAGTAGAAAAAGACCCATTAAAAGTGGTTGATATTTACGTTGCAAAAAAGGATACAATGTTTATAAAGGATGAAAATGGGGAAACAAAAGAAATACCTACTCCAGACGATTTAAAGGAAAAACAGGTTTTAACTGAAGAAGAAATAATAAAATTGGCAGAAATAGGTATGAGAATTGAACAGCACTACAAGAGACCAATGGATATTGAATGGGCCATTGAAAAGGGTGAAATATTCATGCTTCAAGCAAGGCCTATTACAACATTAGGGGAGAAAAAAGAAGTGGAAAGAAAGGGAGCTGAAGAAGTTGAAGCTAAAATTTTGGTAAAAGGTATTGGAGCATCACCGGGTGTTGCTTCAGGAAAAGTAAAAATAATCATGGACCTTGAAGAAATAGGAAAAATTGAAGATGGAGACATTTTAGTCACAAAAATGACAACTCCGGATATGGTCCCTGCAATGAAAAGGGCAAGTGCTATTGTTACAAGCGATGGTGGCCTTACCTGTCACGCAGCCATCATTTCAAGAGAGCTCGGAACACCATGTGTGGTAGGTACAAAAAACGCTACCCATGTTTTAAAGGACAACATGATTGTTACAGTAGATGGTGAAAAAGGAGTAGTCTATGAAGGAGAAATAAAGAAAAAAGAAGAAGTGAAAGAAACAGGAGCTCAGGTAGTATATCAGGGAGCTCCGGTGATAACTGCTACAGAGATAAAGGTAAATGTAAGTATGCCAGAAGTTGCTGAAAGAGCTGCTGCAACTGGAGCCGATGGTGTAGGTTTATTAAGGGCAGAACACATGATTTTAGGAACTGGAGTACATCCAAGTAAGATTTTAGCTGAACAAGGGGAAGAGGCTTTGATTGATGTATTTGCAGAGGGAATAAGAAAGGTTGCAGATGCATTCTACCCAAGACCTATAACCTACAGAACATTGGATGCTCCAACAGATGAATTCAGAGGATTACAAGGCGGAGACGATGAACCAGAAGAACACAACCCAATGATGGGCTGGAGAGGTATTAGAAGAGGACTTGATCAATCAGAGATTTTAAAATGTGAGCTCCTTGCTATTAAGAAGTTAAGGGAAGAAGGCTACAAAAATATAAGTATAATGATACCTCTTGTAACCAATGCAGATGAAATTAAGGCAGTTAAAAAAATTGCTTGTGAAATTGGGTTGAATCTTGAGAAGGATATTGAGTTTGGTGTAATGGTTGAAACCCCTGCTGCAGCCTTGATAATTGAGGATATAATAGAAGAAGGTATAGATTTCATAAGCTTGGGAACCAATGATTTAACACAGTATACCATAGCAATAGACAGGAACAACGAATTCGTTTCAAAATACTATATGGAAAACCACCCTGCGGTTATGAAACTTATTGAACATGTTATAAAAGCATGTAAAAAACACGGTATAAAAACTTCAATCTGTGGACAGGCTGGAAGCAGACCTCAGATCGTAGAAAAACTTGTAGAATGGGGTATAACCAGCATATCTGCAAATATCGATGCTGTAGAAACCATAAGAAATGTTGTAGCAAGAACTGAACAAAAGATAATACTCGATGCAATAAGAAACAAAAACAGCGAATTGTAAGTAATATTGCCGCCCATATCTATTATTTTACTATTTTTATTTATTTGATTACTATTTTGATGCATTAACATTATTATTTAATCATTATTTACATTAACTGTTTTTTGAAATTATTGAATTGAACTAATTTTTTTAGTTAAATTTAAATTATAGGGATATGCAATTTAACTAAACTTACTTCATACCAGTTAAAATTAAAACATAAAAAATTACTTTAACTTTAATTCAACGAATAAATGGCATACACATAAATTTAACTACAATCATTATTGTATAGTAGCAATGCACCTACATACCACACACATACTGTAAATTTTATAGAATAATAATATAATATAAAGTACGGAAACCGGAGATGAATTATCATGTTTGAAAAGCCAAAAGTAGTTGTTGGCGGAACTTTTGATATACTTCATGAAGGGCATAAAAATCTATTTAAGTATGCTTCAAAATATGGGAAACTTTGTATTGGGATAACAAACGATGAATTTGCCAAAACATATAAAAAACACGATATAAATCCCTTAAATATCAGGATTAAAAATCTGGAAAAATTTTTAGACGAAAACAAAATTGACTATGAGATACAGATAATAAACGACCCATACGGAGACTCTATAGAAAAGGACTATGATATAATTGTTGTAACTCCTGAAACATATCCAAATGCTGAAAAAATAAATGAGATAAGAATAAAAAACAATTTAAAACCACTGGAAATTAAAGTTTACGGCTATGTTTTAAGTGAAGATAAAAAACCGATATCAACCACAAGAATAAGAAATAAAGAAATAGATGATAAAGGCAGACTGTTAAAATCATAGTTATACTACGAACTTAGGCACTGAATGTATTACAAAGTCTCCAACTAAAAAACACTACCGAGCGAAGCGAGGTAGTGTATTGTTTTTGGAATCACCTGAGTGAAACGAAGGTGAGTTATGAAAATCCTTCGGATTTTCATTCAATCCAAACCTCTCGACAAAAATTCTTCGAATTTTTGTGAGTATCAACGAAAATCAAAGATTTTCGTGAGTCAGCGAATTCTTTGAAATTTGCTTCGATCGACGAAACATAGTTTCGTGAATCGACAAATTCCGAAAGGAATTTGTCTCGATCAGCAAATCTTCGATTTGCTTCGATTTTTTAAAAGGTTTGGAAATAAAAATAACTTGGTGTTATGATGGAAATAATGATTATCATAGTTCTCTTAATATTAACTGGTTATCTATCAAAATATTTTGGCATATTGAAAGAAAGCGACAGGTTAACACTCAATAACATTGTTGTGCACATTGCGATGCCATCAACTATCTTTTTAACCATCATGAAAAACGTTTCACCTGCGGATTTACCCCAATTTTTAAAACTGCCTGTTTTAATATTTTTAACATTTGTTATCTGCGGTTTTATAGGTTATTTAATTGGAAGACTTTTAAAATTAAATAAGGAATCATTGGGGGGACTTATATTAGTTTGTGCACTGGGCAATACTGGGTTTTTAGGATATCCAGTAATTTACGGATTTTATGGAACAGAAGGTCTTACAAGGGCAATATTTTGTGACATAGGCAGTGTTTTTGCGAGTTTGCTATTTGGGACCTATGTTGGATTGAAATTTGGAAATGAAAATAGCAATAACTCAATTATATACGAGCTCCTAAAGTTTCCACCATTGATTACTGGGATATTAAGTATAGTACTAGTATTTTTTGGATTTAATGTTGACAGCTTTCCAGGATTTATTATCAAAACATTAGGTTATTTATCAAATGCTACAATTCCTTTGATTATGCTATCTCTTGGTTTATCGTTATCTCCAAAATCTGCAAGATTTGGGGCCATTTATGGAGTTATAGCATCGATGGTTAGAATGGGAATTGCTCCTTTGCTCGTATTTGCACTTTCAACCATATTTCTCATAGATGGATTGGAAAAGAATGTTTTAATACTTGAATCTGCAATGCCCTCTGCAATGATGTCCCTTGTATTTGCGGTTATGTATGAGTTAGATGTAAAATTGGTAGCTTCAGCATGCTTTATAACTACGGTGGTTTCTTTGTTTATACTGCCATTAATATACAGTTTTTTATAGAGCTCATGCCCATGCTTTATAAGGTTTTAATTCTAAAAAATAATTTTTAAAACTGCCTCATTTTCATAAAAAAAATGATTAAAATTAAATAAAAAAGGAAGTAATAATATAATATTGAGGTAATGAAAATAGTGATTGAAGATTAATACAGATATGGCTACTAACTATCAAGGTGGAAAAATGATAAAAAAAGCGATAATTCCTGCTGCAGGATTTGGTACAAGATTACTTCCAATTACAAAAGCTCAGCCAAAGGAAATGCTTCCAGTTGTGGGCAAACCAATCATACAGTACGTGGTAGAAGATTTAGCTGAAGCTGGAATAGACAACATACTCATGGTAACAGGAAAAGGAAAACAGGCGATAGAAAATCACTTTGATAAGAACTTTGAACTTGAGGAAAAACTTAAAAAAGATGGAAAAAACGAAGCTTTAGAGATCTTAAAAGAAATTGACGATATTGCATGTATATTTTATATCAGGCAGAGGGACCAGAAAGGTCTTGGAGATGCAATTTTCTGTGGAAGTGAATTTATAGGGAACGAGTACTTTGTGGCAATGGTTGGAGATACCATCTATTCAGGAAATGTTGTTAAAAAGTTGATAGATGCATATAATAAGTACAAATGCTCTGTTATAGCACTTGAAAGGGTACCTATGGATGATGTTCATAAATATGGAGTTATAGCAGGGGAGGAGATAGAAGAAGGAATATTTAACATTACAGATTTAGTTGAAAAACCACCTAAAGAAAGAGCTCCTTCAAACTTAATTATAACCGGAGCTTACCTGCTCTCTCCAAAGATATTTGAACACTTAAAAAATACAAAACCTGGAAGGGGTGGAGAAATCCAACTAACCGATGCAATGAAATCAATGTTAAAAGAAGAAAAAATATTAGGAGTTGAAGTGGATTTCAAAAGATACGATATTGGAGATATTGAAGGATGGTTAAAGGCAAATGTGGAATTGGGAATTGAAAATATCGAAGGCTTTAAGGACTACCTGAAAGAACTATGTAAATAAGGTGAAAAATTGAAAATTCTTGTAACCGGGGGAGCTGGTTTTATTGGCAGCCATGTCGTAGATAAACTTGTAAAAAACAACCATGACGTTGTTGTACTGGATAACTTACTTACTGGAAATTTGAATAATATAAATAAGAATGCTGAATTTGTGCATGGGGACCTTTTGGATAAAGATTTAAATCTCGAAGGAATCGACGTGGTTATACACCATGCCGCCCAGATAAATGTAAGAACATCTATTGAAAAACCAGTTTATGATGGAAATATCAATGTTTTAGGTACATTGAATTTATTGGAAAAAATGAGGGAGTACGATGTTAAAAAAATAATATATGCTTCATCCGGTGGTGCAGTATATGGGGAACCGAAATATTTACCAGTGGATGAAAATCATCCCATAAATCCACTATCCCCTTATGGATTGAGTAAGTACTGTGGGGAGGAATATATAAAACTGTACAACCGGTTATATGGTATTGAATACTGTATTTTAAGGTATGCCAATGTATATGGCGAGAGACAGGATCCAATGGGGGAGGCTGGAGTCATAAGTATTTTTGTAGATAAAATTTTAAACAACCAACAACCTGTAATATTTGGAGATGGAAACCAGACAAGGGATTTTGTATATGTTGGTGATGTAGCTAAGGCAAATCTAATGGCTTTAAACTGGAAAAATGAAATAGTAAATATAGGAACTGGAAAAGAAATATCTGTTAATGAGCTATTCAATTTAATATCCAGTGAATTAGGTTATAACGATAATCCAATATACGACAAACCAAGGGATGGAGAAGTTAGAAAAATTTACTTAAATATTGATAAGGCAAAAAAATTAGGGTGGAGCTCTGAGTACGATTTGAAGGAAGGGATTAGAAGAACTGTTGAGTGGATAAAGAATAAAGAATAATTTCGGAGTGAGTGAAGCGAACGAAGAGTATAAAATTGCTTCGCAATTTTAACTTCGAACCTTTGGTTCGATGCAACGAAAACCGTTTAGGTTTTCGTTTAATATTATTTTTTAGATTTATGAAATGATAGGAGAGGTATATAACATGAAAATCTCAGTTATAGGAACAGGTTATGTTGGTTTGATTCAGTCTGTCGGGTTAGCAGAGTTTGGATTTGATGTTGTTGGAATAGATATAGATGAGAGTAAGGTAAAACAGTTAAACGACGGAAAATGTCCATTGTATGAGGAAGGTTTAGAGGAGCTCTTAAAAAAGCATGTAGGAAACAATTTAAACTTCACCACATCTTATGAACCAATAAAAGATTCAGATGTTATTTTTGTATGTGTGGGAACTCCGCAGGATAACGAAGGAAATGCAGACTTAAGGTTCTTGTTCTCTGCTGTTGAAAAGATGAAGGATTATTTGAACAAAATGTATAAAGTCGTTGTTATAAAATCTACAGTTCCAGTAGGGACCAATAGAAAGGTTAAAGAGCTTTTAAAGTATTATAATGTTGATGTGGTTTCGAATCCAGAATTTTTAAGGGAAGGAATTGCAGTTCACGACTTCTTTGGTCCTGAAAGAATTGTTTTGGGTTTTGAGGATTTGAATAACAACAAGCCAATCGAAATAATGAAAAACATGTACAAATATTTCATGGATAAAAACATCCCATTTATAATTACCGATTGGGAAAGTGCTGAAATGATAAAATATGCATCAAATGCATTCCTTGCAACAAAGATATCGTTTATAAACGAGCTCTCAAAACTGTCCGATGAAGTTGGTGCAGACATAAAAACCATAAGTAAAGCTATGGGATTGGATAAAAGAATAGGGGATAAGTTTTTAAATGCTGGTATCGGCTATGCGGGAAGCTGTTTTCCGAAAGACGTTAAAGCACTTATAAAACAGTTTGAAAACCACAATTTATCCCCTAAATTAATTAAAGCCACTGATGAAGTAAATGAAGAACAGATAAACTGGTTTTTTAACAAAATTAAAAATCACTACAAAGATGATTTAGACCAAAAAACCTTTGCAGTGTTGGGATTAGCATTTAAACCAAATACTGATGATTTAAGGGAAAGCAGAGCTATAAAATTAATAGATCTACTATTGGAGAATGGAGCCATTGTTAAAGGGTTTGATTACGTGGAGAAGGCTAGAGAAAATGCCATTAACAGCTACAAGCTAGATAAATCAAAAGCACATTATGGTTACAATTTATACGTGTTTGAAAGTGTTTATGAGACAGTTAAAGATGTTGATGGAATTATAATAGCAACTGAGTATGATTTCAATAAGGAAGACTGGGAAAAAATTGGAGATTTAGTTAAGGAAAGGGTTATATTTGATGGGAGAAATATATTGAACGAGGAAAAAGTTAAAAGTTTAGGATTTGAATATATGGGGGTCGGGATACAATAAATTGGCAATTTCTTTTTAATTTTAGATAATGATGAATAAAACCTTCGGGGTTATAATATGGAAAATGTGGCTATTATTGGTTTGGGGATGGTTGGCTATGAAATGGTTAAGAAGTATTTAGGACTGGAAGATTATAGGGTTCATATTGTAACCAGGAGCAATAAGGAATTTTTTAAGGATGATGTTGATAAATACATTGTAGACATTACCAATGAAAATAAAATTAAAGAAACCATTAAAAAAATAAATCCCGACTTTGTTGTAAATACTGCTGCAATAACCAATGTAGATTTGTGTGAAACTGAGAGGGATTTAGCATATAAGACAAACGCCCTTGCTGTTAAATATCTTGGAGAAGCTTGCAAAGAAATCGGAGCTCCGCTATGTCATATATCAACTGACTATGTTTTTGACGGCAACCGTGAAAATCAAAGATCATATACTGAGGAAGATAAAATAAATCCCATTAACTACTATGGATATACTAAGGCAGAAGGGGAGAGACTTTTAAATGAATTAGATTATGATTTAACTTCGATTGTTAGAATATCTGTTCCTTACTGCATAAGCCCAGTTAAAGTTAATTTTCTTATGTGGGTTTTGGAGAAGTTGAAAGCTGGTGAAACAATTAATGTAGTTGTTGACCAATGGAATACTCCAACCTATGTTAATGAGCTCGTTGATGGAATTGTTAAGATTTACGAAAAAGATGTTAATAAACTGCTTCATTTCGGAGGGAGTGAGAGATTAAGTAGGTATGAATTTGCCTTGAAGGTTGCCGAGGTTTTTGACTTAAATGGTGATTTAATTAATCCCATTAGGAGCTCTGAGTTAGGATGGAAAGCGAATAGACCAAAAAATACTTCTTTGAATAGTGAAAAGGTTGAAAAATTACTTAATATTAAATTAAAGAAAGTTGATGAATGTTTAAATGAATTAAAAAAGATTATTTAAGTTTGTATTAAATAATAGTATCAAATAATTCTTCTGCACTCCTTGAAGTTAGCTGGTGAATTGTAATTACACTATCAGATATTCTTTTTAAACTAACAGTAGGTTTTGTATTTATACAGAATGTGAAGATTTTTCCTTTTTTAACTTCCTCAACATACATGATAAACTCCCTATGCATATCACACTCCCCATCAGTTATAAAAACGATATCTCCATTGAAAGTCAGTGCCTTTTTAATAGGCTTCTCGAAATTTGTTCCCCCTCCAAAAAACACAGATGCAAATTCAATAATCTCCTCTGAACATGGTTTTTTATCAAATATTCTTATTTCCCGGATATCATCATCGAATAATATACAGATAAACCTTTTTTTGTCCCTCAACTGAATTTCCAACAGTGATAATGCAATTGCCTTAGCCCAGATTTCTTTCGCCCCCCTCATAGAACCGCTTAAATCCAGACACACGATAAAATCTCCTTTGGTATCATCATGATTTAGAATCTCGTAATTTAGCAATTTATGCTCTGAAAATCTTTTTAAAAAATCAACATATAAACATTCATCAGATAGGTTTTTTACTTCAGTTATAAGCAATTTTGACAAATCACTACCGTATTTTATATCGTGCTTTTCCCCATTGAAGTGTTTTATTTTTGTTTTCTGCTTTCTCAATGCCATCTTTTTAAATTTTCCCAATTTTTCTATGAATTCATTTAACCGTCTATTTTTTAGGAGCTCTTCTGCCAATTCCATTTTTTTCTTTGGATTTGTATAGCTTTTTACCCCATTACCTTTGCCGCAGATGGTATTTATTGAAGACGAGATATCCTCCATATAACTACCGAGCTCCTCCATAATGTCACTTATATCATTTACCATATTTTCGTCATAATCCTCTTTTTCTTCTTTCTTTTTTTTATCGAATTTTTCAGAAAAGTAGGATGTGGCAATAGCGGAATAGGACTCATCCAAACTAGTAATGACCTTTATGTTTTTGTAATGCCTGTTATTCATAATAGCGTCTATAATCGGGTCATGTTTTACAACCTCCACATGATATTTAAAAAACAGATAAAATATATCTTCTATTCTGTTTTCATCCAAATATTGGGCACAATAGGATAGTTTATGCTTATTTTCATTCCAGACGAGTTTGTCATATTTATCGTGTTTTATTGCATTGCATTCCATATTATCACAATCTATATTAACATATATTGTAATACTATTATTATATTAAATCATAAATTATATTACTAATATTATATTAAATCATAAATTATATTACTAATTTTATAATAATATTACTCAAAATTTATAAATTTTTTGGTTATATTTAGATTATGAGATTAACAATATCGGAGCTCTGTATAAAAAGACCTAAAAAATTTAAATTTAAATTAAACAGATTAATATGGATATCCTTAACTACCAAATGAAAAAGAAATAAAAATATAAACAGACAGAGTCTCAACGGCTGCATCATATTTATTTAAATCAAATTTTCTAAGCATTCTTTATCTGCATTGTTGTATTTATCTTCATATTTCAAAATCAAAGGTATAAAATCATTTATTAAACTCTCATCTCTTTCTTTAATTTTATTTAATATATACAATATACATGGGGAATAATTATCACAAAATTTTTTATACAAATCCAACAATAACGCTTCTTTATTCTCTGTCTTAAAAATCAAAGAAACAATGGCGTCTGCATAAATTTCATTATTTAAATTTTTTATAAGTTTTGGGTAGGAATAAATTGTTAATTTTGAGGGAATTTTTGCCAGAGCTCCGGCACTGGCATGTCTTATTATATCGAATTCGCTATCAAGTGATTTTATAAGATAAGGTATGTAGTTATAAACCTCTTCCGCATACTTTTCTCCTACCTTTCCAATGATTTTTATTCCAAGGGATATTATTTCCCTATTTTTAGTATCTAATGTCTGAAACTCATAAACAATGTCTGCAAAATCCCTTTCTCGCGTTTCCCTAATTAGTGCAAATATGTCATCCAATATATTCATTCCTATTATATCATCTACATCTTTATTGTATATTTCAGTTAATGCCTTTAATTTTGATATATTATCCAATCTAAACATTTTTTTATAATAATTATACTCATTATAATCCTTATTTTTATAATTCATTCAACAACCCCTCAATGATTTTATCAAACTCTTTGCAGTCATTTAATATGTTATCTATAACCTCCGAGGATTTGCCGTTTGATAATGCCTCATTTCTCATTTTTTTTAGTTCTAATTTTATATATCCAACCTTGCAGAGCATTTCAATAAGTTTGTTATAATCCTTTCCACAATTTTTGATTTTTTTAGTGTTGATGTATTTTAATTCCTTTTTTAGATTGTCCAAAATCTCTTTTTTTTCCAATGCCTTCTGGGAATATGAGTTTGAACATTCAAAAATAACCTTTGATACCGTAAGGTAGTCCTCCACTTCGTCCCAAAATATATGTCTTAGTATTTCCAAATCATTTTCATCAGCTTCTTTTTTCCCATTTAACAATGCATAGCTTTTTATTGCCTTAATGGATTTTTTAAGCCGCCTGTCTGATATAAATATGTTGTGATGGTTCAATTTCATTTTTATATCCAGCAGATAATCGACAATACCATCGATATTAACTTTTTCAACCTCTTTTTGTAATTTCTTAATGTCTTCTACAGTAATCTTTGTTTTTGGTTTGTAATCCTCATCTAAATAAACCAATTTTTTTAAATTTTCACGGTTGTTTATATTTTTAACGATTTTCCTAAACAAGAATCTGTCATAAAAGGCAAACAATCCATTTTCTTCTGGCAGTTCATTGGATGCTCCAAACAAACTTATCAACGGAGCTCTCTGGACTTCATCACCATTGTGATATATTCTTTCGTTTATTATGGACAACAGTGCATTTAATATGCTACTGTTTGCCTTAAAAATCTCATCTAAAAATACAATTTCTGCATCGGGCATATAATTTTCCGTCTTTCTAATAAATCTATCATTATCTTTAAGTTCTTTAATGCTTAAAGGACCAAATAACTCATCCTCTGTTGAAAATCGTGTAATGAGTTTTTCAAAGTAATCTGCATCAGATATATGGGAAGAAATCGCTCTGATTAACTGGGATTTTGCAACACCTGGATTTCCCAAAAATATACAGTGTTCATTTGCCAAAATTGAAGTTAGGGCAATGTCTATCTCTTCCTTCCTTTCTAAAAAATAACTGTTCAATTCATTCCTTATTTTCTGTATAGCATTCATGTTATCCATTTTTTTACCGTTTTTAGTTTATTAATTTTATTTAATTTTTAATTTTTTATTCATTTAACAAATCCTTTAACATGTGCATAAATGCACAGGGGTCAGATACAATACCAAGTGCCTGATGTGTCCCCCTATCCTGCAATCTGGTAACGACATAAGGGTTCATATCAATACAAACGGTTTTAACCGATGCTGGCAGCATATTTCCGGTGGCAATACCATGAAGCATCGTAGCCAATATAACACACATATCGGCCTCTTGGATGTATTTCCTCATCTCATCCTGTGCTTTTACCACATCCCTTATGGTATCTGGTAAAGGTCCATCGTCCCTTAAAGAGCCACCAATCACATAGGGGATGTTATTTTTCACACACTCGTATAATACGCCTTTTTTTAAAATTCCCTTTTCTACGGCGTTTTTTATTCCACCATGTTTCCACATCTCATTTATTGCCACAAGATGACTTTTATATCCTCCTTTAACCACATTACATTCATTGTTCATACCAAGGGTTGTATTGAACAGTGCATATTCTATATCCATTGTGGCAAATCCATTTCCACAAAACAGTGCATCAACATACCCCTTCCTTATGAGCTCCTCTAATATAGTATGAGCTCGGGTGTGAGCTATTGCTGTTCCAACGACCCATATGATTTTTCCATTATTTTTCTTAATTTCCCTCATTTCATCCATCATGGTTTTTGAATAATATTCAAGTGGTTTTTCAGGAGATACTTCACTTTGCATAAATCCAAATACATCCTTTTCTCTCGTCCTTTCCAGTGGAACCACCCTTATTCCATCATAACCAACAACTACTTCTTCGCCTTCTTTTATAAGTCCCATTCTTTTACATACTGGGATTTTTTCCCCATTTATTGTTTCGATTACTATTACACAATCCATTTCTATATCCCTGACTTTTTTCCAAACTCCATCAATTTTAACATATGTCGGTAAATTTGTGGTACCGTAAAAATTATCTGGCAAGACGCAATCCTTTGGAGCTTTTTTAGTATTTACATTCTTTGTTGAGATTATGGCGCCGATTTGCTGAATTTCTCGTAATATGTCGTCCAAATGTTTATGGTCTTTCCCCTTAACAAGAATTTTTGCATAGGACTCATCATTATTTGTCTTTCCAACATCAAGATGTTCGATATTAAAATCCCCGCCCATCATTGTAACTTTATCCAGTGTTTTTGACAATATATTGGAATCTATTATATGTCCTTTTAATTCAATAACTTCAATATTCACTATACCACCTAGCTCTACATTTAATATTTATTTTATTATTTTGATTATTTCATATTATTATTATATAATTAATTCATTAATAATATTACAAAATAAACAGAAAGTATTATATATAAGTTATTATAAACGATAGTTTGGGGGGTCATAAACAACCATAGGAACCACAAATCTAACAAATAAAACCCCTCTTAAATTTACCGCTATAACTCCGGTAAATCTGTTAAAACTTAGCATGGTATTTCCACGAAGTTTTCAAGCTAAGCAAAGGAAAGTAATGAAAATCAAAAAAATAAAATGACATCTCGCTTCGCCCATGTAATAAAGCCGAATGGGTTTTCATAAATATCCAAGAGCTGCTGAAATTTATTGGAATTTCATCTAATGTTTAACAAAATGGTAAAGGGGCATGATTATTATTGTTTTGAAATGAATATCCATTTGCCTTTACTTGTTTGACTGATGAAGAACATGTGTGGTGGAAATACTATAATTTTAGTTTTTTAGTTTTTGTTGTGCGTCCACAGATTTTTGAGGCAATATTGATGGCCAGAATAGTCAGCATATTGTGTAATATTTAATCACAAAATGCCCTTTTTACGTCATTTGGCAGGTATTTTAAGGTATTTATTTAGGATAATATTATAATTTTATTTTGCAGTATGGTAGTTTTAATATTTTTTCAGTATATAATCTTATCTATTTAATATTTAATGAAAAATATTATATACTAAATATTATAATTATATGGAAAGTTATTATTGTATAGTATAAAATAAGGTGTTAGAATGACCATATATGAAGATAAAATAGATTTGTATGATGAAAAGGGAAAACTTCTTGAAGAAAATGTGCCATTGGATGCCATAAGCCCGATTATTAATCCAACGGTAGAGAAAATAATTGGTGATGTTAAAAGGTCTGTTGCAGTAAATCTATCTGGAATCCAGAACGCACTAAAAAACGGGGCAATTGGAGGTAAGGCTTGCGTCTGCCCTGGAAGAGAACTTGATTTGCCAATAGTAGAAAATGCCGAAATTATTGCTGAAAAGGTAAAAAAATTGATTCAAGTACATGATGGAGATGACACAGTTGTTAGATTGATTAACAAAGGAAATCAAATGCTTGTTCAAATGCCTTCAAAGAGGTTAAAAGTAGCTGCTGATTATACAATATCCACCTTAGCCACAGGAGCTGCGGTAACTCAGTCAATAGTTGATACTTTTGATGTGAATATGTTTAATGCACCAAATATTAAAACTGCAGTTTTGGGAAGATATCCTCAATCAATAGATTTCCATGGTGCAAATATTGCGGCATTGCTTGGTCCCCCTGTAATGCTTGAAGGTCTTGGATATGGGTTGAGAAATATCATGGCAAACCATGTCGTGGCAATCACAAGAAAAAAGACATTAAATGCCGTGGCGTTATCATCCATTTTAGAACAAACGGCAATGTTTGAAACAGGGGATGCAGTAGGTGCATTTGAAAGATATCACCTACTCGGTTTGGCATTCCAGGGGTTAAATGCAAACAACCTAGTTTATGAGATTGTTAAGGAAAATGGTAAAAACGGAACAGTGGGAACTGTTGTAGCATCAGTTGTTGAAAGAGCTCTGGAGGACAAAGTTATTAGACCAGTAAAAACCATGCCATCAGGATTTGTAGTTTATGAACCTGCTGACTGGGCATTGTGGAATGCTTATGCAGCAGCAGGATTGGTTGCATCTATCATGGTAAATGTTGGGGCAGCAAGAGCTGCACAGGGTGTAGCTTCAACGGTGCTTTATTACAACGATATTCTCGAATATGAAACCGGACTGCCGGGTGTTGATTTCGGTAGAACAGAGGGAACTGGAGTAGGTTTCAGCTTTTTCAGCCATTCTATTTATGGTGGTGGAGGTCCAGGAACATTCCATGGAAACCACGTAGTTACAAGACATAGTAAAGGATTTGCCATTCCATGTGCCGCTGCTGCCATGTGCCTTGATGCAGGGACTCAGATGTTTTCCGTTGAAAAAACATCTTCATTGGTAGGTATGGTTTATAGTGCGATTGACTATCTGAGAGAGCCGTTAAAGCACGTTGCATTGGGGGCCTCAGAGGTTAAAGATACACTCTAATTTGACAAATATTCACTAACAAATCCATGCTCATGCCTTAGATAAATTAGAGATAGGGTATAATCATCAAAAATACGGTATATTGCATACTTCTATTCATACAAAACTCGTAGGTGAAATTATGGAAGAAATAAAAGCTGTAGATATTCAGATATTCCCTTACAGGTATTTAAAGCCTGAAACCACTGAAAAGGTATTAAATTCAGTTTATAGTCTTGGGGAGGATATAATACGAGTAATTATTCATGGCCAATCTTTACCAAAATATGTTTATTACGGACCTGCAAGAGGTACCCCAGTAAATCATCCAGATAGGAAAGTCATCAATGTTAATGGAAAAGACGTTGAATTAACCGTTAAGGTTGGGAAATTTATCATTACAGTTCCATACGAAAAAAGTGTAGAGCTCTCAAAAAAATTAGATGAAATATGTAAAAAAGCACTTCCATTTGGCTACAGCTTGAATATGGGAGCATTTACAAAAGTGAAACCAACGGTTTCCGACTATTTAAAGTATGGAGAAGGATTTGAGGGTAAAATAGACCCTAGATTAATAGGAATGGTTGACCCTACTGCAAGAACTTCTGATAAAGTTAAGATGATTAAAGGTGATTAAATGAAAGGGAATTATAAACCGCAGTTTTACCCTGGGGAAACGATAATAGGTGAAAATAGAAGAAGGCATATGAACCCAAATTTTAAATTAAAAAAATTAAGGGAAATTTCAGATGATGATTTAGTTAGGGTTTTAGGGCATAGAAACCCTGGAGAAAGTTATAGGACAGTTCATCCACCACTGGAAGAAATGGACTTTGAGGAAGATGCTATCAAAGACCTTGTAGAACCAATTGATGGAGCAAAAGAAGGTATAAGGGTCAGGTATATTCAGTTTGCAGATTCCATGTATAACGCACCTGCTCAGCCATACGATAGGGCCAGAACCTACATGTGGAGATTCAGAGGGGTAGATACTGGAACACTCTCAGGAAGGCAGGTTATTGAAATAAGGGAGCTCGACTTGGAAAAGATTTCAAAGTGGTTAGTTGAAACAGAAATCTTTGACCCTGCAACATGTGGTATGAGGGGAGCTACTGTGCATGGGCACTCATTGAGGCTTGATGAAAATGGGCTCATGTTTGATGGGTTACAGAGATACATCTATGATGAAAAAACAGGGCATGTTCTGTATGTAAAGGAACAGGTTGGAATACCTTTGGATGAACCAGTAGATGTTGGAGAACCGCTTCCACAGGAATATCTTGCAAAAATTACGACCATTTATAGAAAGGACAATATTGGAATGAGGGAAGACAAAGAGGCATTGGAAGTTGTTGAAACAATACATGTAGCAAGGAGTGAGGGGGGATTTGGTATGAACTCATTTAAAAAGGATTTGAAAAAGAGATTAGGTGAGGAATAATGGATGCTGAAAAGAAACTGTTCTTAAAGGCGTTGAAGGAAAAGTTCGAAGAAGACCCAAAAGAAAAATATACGAGCTTTTACTGCTTCGGAGGATGGAAACAGTCTGCAAGAAAAAGAGAGTTCTATGAAGCAGCTCAGGAAATAACATCAAAAAGGGGAATTCCTGGATACAACCCAGATATTGGGGTTCCATTGGGGCAAAGAACATTGATGACCTATAAAATATCTGGAACAGACGAATATGTAGAAGGGGACGATTTGCACTTCTGCAACAATGCGGCAATTCAGCAGCTTGTAGATGATATTAAAAGGACAGTTATTGTAGGTATGGATACAGGACATGCTGTTCTTGAAAAAAGGCTTGGTGTAGAGGTTACGCCTGAAACAATAAATGAATATATGGAAACAGTTAATCACGCACTGCCAGGAGGTGCCGTTGTTCAGGAGCACATGGTTGAGGTTCATCCAGGTTTAGTTTGGGATTGCTATGCAAAGATATTTACCGGAAATGATGAGTTAGCAGATGAGCTCGACAAAAGATTTTTAATCGACATAAACAAAGAGTTCCCAGAAGAGCAGGCAGAGATGTTAAAAAAATACATTGGAAATAAAACATATCAGGTTTCAAGGGTTCCAACAGTAGTTGTAAGGTGCTGTGATGGTGGAACAGTTTCAAGATGGTCTGCCATGCAGATTGGAATGTCATTCATTACGGCATACAAACTCTGTGCTGGGGAAGCCGCAATTGCTGACTTCTCATATGCGGCAAAACACGCAGATGTTATTCAGATGGGAACAATACTTCCTGCAAGAAGGGCAAGAGGGGCAAATGAGCCAGGGGGAGTTCCATTTGGAATATTTGCCGACATAATCCAAACATCAAGGGTGTGTGATGACCCTGCGGAAGTGACTTTGGAAGTAATTGGTGCAGCTGCAACATTCTACGACCAAGTATGGCTTGGCTCCTACATGTCAGGAGGGGTAGGATTTACACAGTATGCAAGTGCAACCTATACAGACGATATTTTGGATGATTTTGTGTATTATGGTAAAGACTATGTGGAAGACAAATATGGATTGTGCGGTGTAGAAGCTTCAATGGATGTTGTGAGGGATATTACAACAGAAGTAACATTATATGGTATGGAACAGTATGATGAATACCCTACATTATTGGAAGACCACTTTGGAGGTTCTCAAAGAACTGGGGTTGTTGCAGCAGCGGCAGGTTGTTCAGTTGCATTTGCCACAGGAAACTCAAATGCTGGAATTAATGGATGGTATCTAAGTCAGCTATTACATAAAGAATACCACAGCAGATTGGGATTCTATGGATACGACTTACAAGATCAGTGTGGTTCTGCAAACTCTGTATCCATTAGAGCTGACGAGGGTGCATTGCACGAAGCAAGAGGTCCAAACTATCCAAACTATGCCATGAATGTGGGGCATCAGCCAGAATATACAGGTATAGCCCAGGCACCACACGCTGCAAGAGGAGACGCTTTCTGCTTCAACCCACTTGTTAAAGTAGCATTTGCAGATAAGCACTTGGTATTTGACTTTAAATGGCCAAGAAAGTGCATTGCAAAAGGAGCTCTGAGGGAATTTGAACCTGCAGGTGAAAGGGATTTAATCATTCCTGGAAATCATTAAATCGAGGTAAATCCTTTGGAATTGCTTTTATAAAAATAGAAGGTCTTATTCTATTTTAAAAATAACGTATTATTGGAGCTCCGATATATTTTTTATTTTTTTATTTTTTTCAGAACTAGGTTTAAAAATATAATTTAACAATATCTAAAAAATACGATCTACCGTCTGTTGAAGTGAAAAACAGTGAAAGACTTTAGAAATGCCCTTGAATTTCTGATATGTGTAAATGTAAAAGAACCGTAGTGATAACCGATGAGTTTTCCCCAATATATTTCAACTATTTTTTGGAAAGAATTTTGAAGAGAAGCTCCTACAAAATGTTTTTAAAAAGACCTCTATATTGTATGAAGAACCAGAGTTTATTTTGAGGAAGAGTTGGGGATGTCCATAGGTATTATTTTATACTTGAAGCAATAGCTTTGGGATATAATAGAATCAGCGAAATATCTAACTTTACGGGAATTAGGGCAAATGATTTGCCCAAATACTTAAAAACACTGATAAATTTGGAGTTTGTTGAAAGAGAAATTCCAATTACTGATAGTCCAAAGAGTAAGAAGGGGCAGTATAAAATAAAAGACAATTTTTTTAGATTTTGGTTTAATTTTGTATATCCTAATAAGGGAGAGATAGAAATTGAAACTTATACTATAGATTTTTTACGATTTAACCAGTATTTAGGACATATATTCGAAGATATTGCAAAAGAGTTTTTACTTAATCTTTCAAAAAAAGGGGAGCTCCCATTTAGATTTTCCAAAATAGGCAGATGGTGGCATAAAGGTGAAGAAATAGATATTGTGGCAATGTCTAAGAATAATGAAAAGGTTTTATTTGCAGAAGTAAAATGGAAGAAATTGACATTACGAGAGGCGAGAGGGATTTTAAAGGATTTGGAAAGAAAATCACAACTTGTTAATTTGAAATCTGAAAATTATTATTTTTGTCTGATAGCAAAAAGTATTGATGGTAAGGAGGAGCTTCGAGAAGAGAATTATTTGGTTTATGATTTGGATGATTTTAGAAGATAAGAACGGGAGCTCCGATAAATACGTCCCCTAAAAATAAATTTTATGAAATGAGTAAATCAATGTTTATTATTGTTATAATTGATATTTGAAAGTCAGGTTTTGAACTTTGATACTACTGTTAGATAGGATTTGAACCGTATGTTTAAAAATGTGAATGATATATAATAATAGATTATCAGGTGAGAATGTGGCAACCACTTATGAGTTAAGGATATACGGAATTGAACAAAATCCTCCGGATTTTGTAACCCGAAGCTACGCTTCGGAAACTCAACATGTAGGATTTAGAGATAAAATAGAAAATTTAGGTTGGGCAGATGGAATTGATGAACGAAAAATTGGATAGAATTATAGAATTACTGGAAAAAAATAATAAATAATTCTTTTCTCTTGTGTGGCAAGAGAGCAAGGAAATCACTTCGTGATTTCGTCTAATACTTAGATTTAATTTAGGGGAGCTCCGGCAGTTATCAGTTTATTCATAAATTTGAATAGGAATATAAATCTAAGTTTTATTTTTTATATATAATGAGTTAAGATGAGCTCAGTTAAGACTGTTTTATTACCGTGGTAAGTTTGAAATACTGCTCTTCACACATTTTATATTGGTGAAACTATGAAATTCTTCAACAGAGAAAAGGAAATTAAAGAAATCCTTCACATTTTGAACAAAGAGCCAAATGATATCTATTTCATCTACGGTTCCATAAACAGTGGTAAAACTACTTTAATCAACCATATAATAAACAACAAATTAGACGATAATTACAAAGTATTTTATATAAATTTTAGAACCTACCTAATATCTGAAAAAAGAGACTTCATAGAGGCGATATTTACCACAAAAAAAGAGGGAATCTTAGAAAAAATAAAGGACAAATCAGAGGTAATAAATCTAATCACTAAAACCACAAAAACTTTAACAGGAATTCCCATTCCAGAAGTAGAATTTAACAAACTATTTGAAGAAAAAATAAACGATGCCTTTCAGTATTTAAATGATGTGGTTTTAGAAACTAAAAAGAGTGGTAGAACCCCTATTTTAATTCTCGACGAACTTCAGATGATAAAGGAAGTAACCACAAATGGTCAAAAATACCTATTAAAAGAACTATTTCAATTCTTAGTCTCACTAACAAAGGAACAGCACTTATGCCATGTGTTTTGTTTAACTTCTGATAGTCTATTTGCTGAATATGTGTATAATACTGGGGAGCTCGAAGGTAGGGCAAAACATCTTTTAGTTGATGATTTTGATAAGGAAACTGCAATAGCATTTATGGGCTTTTTAGCAAAAGAAAATGGGGTCGCACTCTCTGATAGTGATAAAGAAAAAATATATTCATATGTTGGGGGGAAACCAAAGGATATAGCTTATGTAGTTGAAGAAAGTAGTTTTAAAGATTTAAATGAAGTTTTGGGGTTCCTACTGAATGATGAAATTCAAAAATTAGATGCGAAATTTGAAATTATGGATTATTTAAAACCAAAGGTAAAAATTGGGGAAAATATTGTAGAAATTGAAAAAGAAGATATTTTAAAATCATTAAGCCTATTTAAAGATAAATATACCATTTCAAAAAAAGAAATTCCTACCCTCGTGTATATTTATTTAATCAAAGAAAATATATTATTCCTAAACCCACAAGAAGGAACATTAAAACCACAATCATTTTTAATTTGGAATGCTATTAAAAAGGTGGTTTAATTTTCATTTAGTTTATGTTTTCAGAGCTCAGTTATTTATATGGAGTATGGAATTTTTAATAATTTTCATTTATGGGAGTTCTGATATTTTTTATGTTTGGGATAAATTGAAAAAAATATATTGGTTATGATATAAGTTCTTTTTTAATAATAAGCTTTTGAAGAAAAATATAAAAATCTTTTAATTAATCTATTTTCTCAAATGCTTCTATTAACTTAATAATAATTTCATACACTTCATCAATCCCATGCAAGCCGTCTTTAACTACCTCGAGATTAATATTATCGTATTTATGAACTATTGCATTCGGAGCTCCGAAGGAGCGGAGAGCTACAAAACTCGAAGAGTTTTGTTCAATCCTTAATCCATTGTATAATTTTAAAAGGGCTGCATCTTCCTCAGATAATATTTTTTTGTCAGTAAGTGTTTTTATATTTGAGTAATCATCTTCAACTACTGCCCCAATATCTTTTACAATCATTGCTACAATATCCATAGAAACTTCCACACATATTTGTAGGGAATACATCAGAGCTCTTTGGGTAATCTCATCTGTAATATCATATTTTTGAATTATATCGTATTCCTCTTCGAACTTTTCAAGTTTTTTAAAGTACCTATTCAATCTACTGGAATTCTTTGATTCGCTCATTGAATTTCCTCCTTAAAAGAATTTTTTCCCTAACGCTTGAAAAAGTATTTTCCTTAATCCTATGTTCCATATCCCTCCAAAGTTTTCTAAACTTATAAAAATACTCCGAGAGCTCTAACTCATCACCATATATTACATTACCTTTGAAGTTTTTGATTATGTTAATTTGAATATATAGTGGGAGCTCCTCGAAAATTTTTAAATCGTATTTTCCCCCTAATTTTCTCAATATTTCAAAATAGTAATTATTATCTTTTGGATTTACAATACATACATCAATATCGCTTTTTTTAGTAAAATCCCCCGTTGCATAAGAACCAAAGAGAATTATTCCCATGCAAGAATGTTTATATTCTTTAAAATCTTCTTTTAATTGCTTGAATAATTCCATAATTTCACCATGATAGGAGCTCAGTTGATTTTATAGAAAATATAATTATAATATATTAACCATTACTATTTAATATTTCGATAGTAACTGTCACGAGGATTCAGGTGAGCTCTTTTAATAATCTTTCATTTAGAGGAGCTCCGATAAGTGTCTTTATATGTTCAGAGCTCAGTTGATTTTAGTGGTTAAGGTGAGCTCTAATATATCCAATAATTTATATATTGTTGTGGATATAATATAATAAAATGGTAACTCACACGTAGATACGGGTTGTTGCAAATAAAATATTGATAATTTGATAAATGTGATAATTGGGTGAAATTATGGCAACATTATTGGAAGAGGGTGTTTGTATTATTAAAGATAAAAAAGTTGCTAAATGGTTATTGGAGGAATTGGAAAAACCTTCAAAAGAATCACCAATATCAGAAGAGATCAGGATAAGAACAAGGACGGCATTAAAAGAGGGGGTTAAATGGGCGAAGAACATGCCGTTATAATTCCTTTAAAAATCCTATTAAATAACCATGGTAAAGAATTAGACGAAATGTTTCGCATTTCGTTGCTCTCCGCTTCGCTACGAAAAGTTAAAAACTTACTCAATACATTTAAATGCTCTAAAAATATAGATGTGGAAAATTTTTTAAAAAATTCTTCTATTTTATTTGAATAAAAATCGCTTCGTGATTTTTATAACTCACCTTCACTTCGTTCAGGTGATTGAATAAAAAAACAAAAGCAGAACATATTTGGTTATGAAAAAAGGAACCACCAATATTTTAGGGTACTTTACTTTAACATCGTCTATTTTAAAAATTGTTGAAGAAGTTTCAAAGAAGACGTTGAAAAGATTAGATGGAATTTCAAAAGATAAAACAGAGTTTCCAATTTATTTAATCGGACAGTTGGGAAAAAATGATATATTTTGGAATGAGATTAGTGGGAGTTATCTATTAGAAAGTGCTATTTCCAATATTTATGATGCCCATGAAGTTGTTGGTGGAAGAGTTGTTTTAATTGAGACCTTAAATAATGAAAAATTAATTAAGTTCTATGAGAAAAACAGGTTTAAACAACTACAAAAAAGATTGGATGTTAAAAAAGATAATATAGGTAACGAAATAAAAAAAGAATACATACAACTTATTAGGTTTTTATAATTATGCCCTCAATTTAATATGACTATAATTTTTCATTTAGGGAGCTCCGATATTTTATGTATTTTGGGAGCTCAGTTGATTTCATGTGGTTAAGAATGATCATTTAATCATCTGCATAGGTCTGCTCTTCTACTGTCTTGTTTCGTTTTAAAATACTGGTAGTTTTATTTTAATTATGGGATTTTTCTATTTTTTCAGTTAATTTTTTATATGTTTTAATTGCGTAATTAAATTAATTTTATTTCTGGATTCGTTGATTTAATATATCTTTCATGCTTTTCCTTTTATTTTGAAAATTAGGAATAATTATTTATAATTTATTGATATAATAAAGTTATAAATTATTATACAGTTAGTTACTATACTCTGACTTCTAAGAATATGAAAGTTAGGAAGGTTGTTAGAGTGTTGGTTTAGTTGGGATTAACGGAGCTCTGAGGGTAATTTATATATGCTAATAACTCTTTATTAAATTTATCTTCCATATGGGGCATTTTAACAAAAGGGGACTAGAATTTAACAATATGATGAATTTTTTAGTAACATTACTTTAAATTAAGTGTAATGGTGAAACTATGAAAGTAGTAATTTTAGCAGGAGGCTTTGGAACAAGATTGGCAGAAGAAACTCACAGCATACCAAAGCCAATGGTAGAAATTGGGGGAAAACCAATTTTATGGCATATTATGAAAATATATTCTACTTATGGATTTAATGATTTTGTGATATGCCTTGGATATAAAGGATATGTTATAAAAGAGTATTTTGCCAATTACTTTTTGCATAATAGTGATGTAACAATAGATATTAAAAATAACAGTATGGAAATACACAACAACTATTCTGAACCATGGAAGGTTACTCTTGTAGATACTGGACTCAATACAATGACTGGCGGTAGACTCAAGAGGGTGGCCAAATACTTAGATGATGAGACATTTATGCTAACTTATGGTGATGGAGTAGGAAATATTAACATAAAAGAGCTCATTGAATTTCACAGAAGCCATGGTAAGCTGGCAACAGTTACTGCGACACAGCCTGAGGGAAGATTTGGGGCATTAAAATTGGAAAACAATAAAGTTACAAGTTTTGCTGAGAAAATGGACAATAAAGATAGCTGGATAAATGGGGGGTTTTTTGTATTGGAGCCAGAAGTAATTAACTACATAAAAGACGACAATACAATATGGGAAAGAGAACCTCTGGAAAAATTATCAAAAGATGGGGAATTAATGGCTTATTTCCATGACGGTTTCTGGAAACCTATGGATAAATTAAAAGATAAGATGGACTTGGAAGAAATGTGGAGCTCAGGCAATGCACCATGGAAAATATGGAAAGAATAGGTGGGATAATGTCCAAAACAGTACTACTGACAGGAGCCACTGGGTTCATAGGAAGTCATTTATTAGAGGAATTAATAAATCAAAATTATGAGGTAATAATTCTTAAAAGAAGTTTTTCCAACACTTGGAGAATAGACCATTTGTTAGATAATATAACATTTTATGATATAGATAAAGTCCCTATTGAAAATATTTTTGACAATCATGAGATAAACTATGTTGTGCATTTGGCAACCTATTATAAAAAAACACATGAATATAACGACATTGAAGAGATGATGGAATCAAATATAACCATTCCAACGAAGATACTTGAACAGATGAGATTACATTCTGTTGAATATTTTATAAATACAGGGACATTTTTTGAGTATGATTTAAATTCGAGATTAATCGGTAAAAATAACAACATGTGGCTTTTGAGCATATCACTTATTTTGTTTGTGATTGCGGGATTCATTAAAAGAGGATATAAAAGAGGTAACACAATAGTAGATAGTATAAATGATAATAATACATTTGAAGCCATTAAAAAAGAAATAGTGGATATTTATCCCATGTTTGTAAGTTTAATAACCAATAAAAAATATGTTGAGGGCATAATTAAAGCATACTGCAGGTTTATTAGTAAACTAAATGCCCATAAATCCCTAACTCCAAGAGAGATATGCAATAGGTATGGTAACATTAAGGGAATAGAAACAATAACAGAAATATTTGAAAAAGTGTATTATGGAAATAAAAGCCCTGAAAAAGATGATATCAATAAATATGATGAATTCTTTAAAAGGTCCTTGTGAATTACGTCTCTCTTATAGAAAGGGACTTCTTGCGAAATATATTAAAATAAAATTAATTAAAATATGATTTTTTCAAATTTTCATTTATCTCTTCAAGTATTGCCAATCTTTTACACATGCCGTCATCAAAACTACAATCACCGCATGCAATACATGTGAGTTTGTCTTTTATGCCCACTCCTATGGTGTTTAACCCTGAAATCACTTTTTTATTTTCAAAATTATCTGCAACACATTTTAAACCTGCCCCACATGCAAGTACCAATATGGAATCAAAGGAGCTCCCTCCAACATCTTCTGCCAATGCCTTAACAGCATCGTATTTGCATAAACTATCTTCTAAGGAATCAGGTAATTCATCATGTTCAAATATTTTGAACCCATTTTCAGCTAATATTTTCTTCATCTCTTTTACTTCATCAGGACCTCCAGTTTTACTGATCTTTGCACATTTACCGCAACCTATTACCATTAAAACTTCAGTATTTTTTTCAGTTAGCTTCCTTTTAATCTCGTCTATATCTTTTTTGATTGTTATGGCTGACATTGTATACCTCCTAAATATTAATTTATGGTAGATGAAAACATATATAAAATATTTTTGAATCAGTTTTTACACTTACATGAAGATTTTCGATTTTTAGATTTGCACTTTTTACCACACATTGGGTGGGGGGCATCTTTACTGAATGAAACCCATACTTCATCATTTATATCGTATTTCAATAAATTTCTTGTGGTAATTGCATACATCTCCATACTACCTATATCTACAGCAACTTTTAATACTGAACCATTTGGAACTATGTCGATAACCTTTCCCCTTATTGTGTTATTTCCAAATGATGTAAGGAGCTCCCTAATTCTTTGATTTTCAACATCTCCGGTTTTAACCCTATCCAATACAACATCCTCTGGATGAATGCATAGGGATATCTCTTTTCTGGTTTCGAATATTGGATATTTCCTAACTCTTATTTTAAACGATGTTTTTGAATTGTTATTACCATTTATTTCCACTATTGCAGTGTCATTTTCTAATTTTAATACTGTTCCTTTCAAAATATTCTTTACCCCAACAAATTTTGCAACAAATTCGTTTTTTGGATGATAAAATATTTCATCAGGCTTTCCAATCTGTTGAATTATTCCTTTATTCATTACTGCAACATTATCCCCCAACAACATGGCTTCTGTTAAATCGTGGGTCACATAGATTCCAGTAACCCCCAATTTTTTCAGTGTGATTTTTAATTCCTCCCTTAACTTTTCCCTTAAAACTGGATCTAAAGCACTTAATGGCTCATCCAATAGTAAAACATCGGGATTTATTACCAAAGCCCTTGCTAGTGCAACCCTCTGTTTCTGTCCACCACTCAGTTGAGATATTTTTTTATTCGTTAGATGCTCAATTTCAAGAGCTCCCATTATTTCATTTACTCTATTTTTAATCTCATGTTCTGGCATCTTCCTTATTCTTAGTCCAAAGGCTATATTTTCAAAAACATTCTTATGTGGAAATAGGGCGTACTCCTGGAAAACAAACCCTATATTTCTTTTCTGCGGAAGGAGATTATTTATCACTGTATTGTTAACTATTATGTTGCCAGTATCCTGTTTTACCAATCCTGCTATAATTTTTAGAAGGGTGGTTTTTCCACAACCACTTGGTCCTAATAGAACCATTATTTCGTTATCATTTACACTTAAATTTATGTCGTTTAAAATTTCTTGCCCATTTAGTCCTTTAGATACATTACTAATTTCTATCATAAGTTCCACCGTATTTTACCACTTATATCCAATATATCCCACCTCAATCTTTGGCTGCAATTCTTTTAAATAACGCCAGAATTCCAAACGATATAACAATTAGAATTAATGATAGGATATTTGCAATGTCTCTGTTTCCACTCAATGCGTTATTGAATATTGCTATAGGTAGGGTGTCTAAAAGCCCACAGACCATCACTGTGGCCCCAAATTCTCCTATTGCTCTGGCATAAGTCAATATTATTCCAGATATAATTCCAGCTTTTGATAAAGGCAAAATTATCTCCTTAAATATTTCATAGTCACTTGCACCAAGTGTTTTTGCAGCATCAATTAATGACGGAGATATATCTTGAAGAGAAGCCCTAATACTTCTAACCATAAAAGGAAGGGCTACAAACGTCTGGGCCATAACAATTGCAAAAGTCGTGAACATTATCGTGATCCCCAATACATGTAGTGGGTATCCCACCAATCCGTACCTTCCAAAAGTTATTAAAAGCAAATATCCTGCAACAGTTGGAGGTACTACGAGAGGGAGGTTAACAATGGTATCAAATATTTCTTTCAGTGGAAATTTTTTGTAAGTGAGTATATATGCCAGTGGAATCCCAACAAAAAGTGAGATTAACGTTGATACAAGAGAAGTAGTTACACTTAAAATTAAGGGACGTAGTATTGATTGGTAATCAATAGTCATATCTAAAGGGCTTGAAAATATGTTGAATAATAATGCCACAAAGGGCATGATTACCAATAAAATAAATACACCAATACTTAGCCCCATCAAAAATCTAAAGATTATTAGTCGCATGTCCACCACTTGTTTTGCAGGATATTCTTTGGAATTATTGTTTTGGAGTTATAACTACAAGTTCATTCTTTGCAAATATGGTGTGGTCTTCTACAGATCCTTCATTTTCAAGAAGATTCATATGTTTTAAACTTGCTGAAGCAAATACATCTGCTCCACTTTCTCCACCTACTGCTCCACCTTCTATTTTCTGCCTCAGAGAACCTGAGCTCGCAAATAATAATTTTACTTTACATCCTGTCTCTTTTTCAAATTCATTTCCTATATCTTTAAATGCATCTGTTAATGACGCAGCAGCATAAACTACAATAGTTCCTTCAATTTTTTCAGGACTGTAAGGTTTTGGGTTATCTATTGGACTTACAAACCCATATTTTGTTAGTATTTCCTGCCCTTCTTTTGAAAGAACAAATTTCACAAACTCATTTGATTCTTTTTTATTATCACTGTCTTTTAATACTGCAATAGGATATTCAGGGACTACATTAATTTCTTTTGGAATTGTAATGATTTCTACTTTATCTTTTTCCATAAACGCATCGGTTCTATAAACAAATCCTGCATCCACTTCTTTTGAAACTACTTTATCCAAAACTGCCCTAACATTGGCATCTTTTGAAACCACGTTTTTTAATATTTTATCTGCAAGTTCTGGATTCGATCTTTTCAAGTTATCTATGACTTTGACCGCATATTTTCCTGCTGGAACGTGATCTGGGTTTCCTATGGATATTGTTACTCCATCGTTTCCTAGATCTTCAAAGTTTGTTATTTTTACATCTGGTTGATTATCAACACATCCAGAAAATGCTACGATAACACCCAATATAAGCAATAATGCCTTTTTCACAATATCCCCCATATTTTAATCGGAAGTATATTTCCTACTTTATAACATAATAAAGGAAATCTCTTTCCTATCACATGATATATAATAATATTATATAAACTTTTCGATACTGGGGTATTTTATTGTCGATATCGTTTATTTTTTCAAAATTCATCATTTTTACAATATGTTAATTAATATTAATTACTATTTTATACAGATACTAACTTAATATAATTGCTAACTAATATTTTTTGGTATATATTATTTTCCATATTTTAGCTGAAAAATACAAAGATTAGTCGTTTTCCCCAAAAAACGGTTAAAAACCTTTTTATATTGTTAAATACAATATATAGTTGTTAAAAAATAAAAAATAAAAGTAAAAATATCTTAAAATAAAAGATATTCGCAAAAATAAATTTTGCTCAAATGGCTCAAATGTGTAAAGTTTTATAGGTTTCTGATGATCCTACCAAGAGATTTGCAGCATCTTCTGCAATTCTCAATGCTCCACTATATCCTAACATAGGTTTCCTATGGTATCCGTACCTATCGATAACTGGGAATCCAACCCTAAGCAAAGGTATTTCTTCTTCATTTGCTATATATCTTCCCCTATAATCCCCGATAATCAGGTCGATAGGATTTTTCTTTATGAACTTATGGAGCTGATATAAATCGCCATTTTCAAATACGGTGATTTTTACATCATTCTCCCTTGATATTCTTTCCATTTCAGAGGTGAAATATGGAGTTTTAGTAGGAGAAAGGACAGCTATGACTTTCATTCCCATTTCAAATGCAAAATCTGTTAAACCTATAACTTTATCTGGATCACCAAATATTGCAACTTTTCTGTTTCTCAAAACACCGTTTGCATCTACCATGGCATCTATTGCATAGCCTCTCTCGTCCCATATGGAATCTGGAATTTCTTTACCTGATATTTCAGATAATGTCTTTACAAAGTTATCTGTATTTTCAATTCCTATTGGGAACTTTAGATTGTAGGATGTAACCCCAAAGTTTTCAAGATATTTTGCCCCACTAATACCTTCGATTCCAAATGATATTGTGGCCTTTGAATTCGGAGCTCTTTTTATGGCATCAACTGTTGTTTCACATTCTGGAAACTTTTCCTTTGGACGTCTCAATGGACGGTCAAGTGAGGTAATATCTGTAAGCAGGGTGTAACATATGTTCATTTCCCTGCATATGTGTTTTATTTCTCTAACATCACCTGGATTCACCACTCCAGGTATTATATTTATTTTATTTGAACGTCCTGAAGGGTTGCATTTGCCACTACTGCCCTTTCCACATCTGCCAGTTTTATTTTTTTCTTCCATTACAAGTGCCTTGATAATTTCTTTTAGGGTACTGTCATATCCATTTATGTGGGTGCCTACATAAGATGGGGTACTTACTGCAACAACGTTGGCTGAAGACTTTGATTTTTTACCCTCACATCTTTTCTGCGTCTCACCGCAACGTGATTTTCTACGTTCGCAGCCTCTCTGTCCATTATGATTTTGATTTGAACAGTTGCATGGTTTCGTTTCATCGTATTTACAGAACTTGGCCGTATTAGAAGTGCTTGCAGTACCTGTAGATTTACCGTGACACTTGCTAAGGTCCTCAGTGGCTTTTTTTAATCCACCTTGTATGTCCTCACCAATAGTCTCACTTAAACCTGTTGTCATCACCACTACTAAATCCGGCTGTTTGTTTTTTACAATATTTTTAATACCATAGATCAGGTTATCTCTGCCCCCATATATTGCCGAAACTTCATAAAAACCCGTAGTGGCAATTTCAACAGGTTCTTTAAAGTGTTTTGTTATTATACTCTTTACATAGCTGGCACATCCTTGGGAACCATGAATAAGTGGAACGGTTTTATATATGCCAAGTGCTGCAAATACTCCCCCCAACAACTGATCCATTTTTGGGGAATTCACAGTTAGTGATCTTTTTTCTTCGTTAATAACTTCGATTGAAATAATTTCACCTCATAACCCTTTCCCGACATTAATCACATTAATCATTTCACAATCTACAGTTTTATGGCTCACTAAATTATCGTATAAGTTTCCAGACCTTTGAGTTAACCGTTCCATAAACTTCCTCTGCAAAATTTACAAAGCCATCAAATCCTACATAACTTCTTTTTATCCCCCTTCCGTATATGAATGGAGTTCCAAGTTTGTATAGGAGCTGCCTTGTTTTATTGTCGGATACGAATATATCAGGTTTACATTCAAGTATTATCTCTTCGAGCTCGTGAGTATTTGGATTGTCAATTATGATGGTCCCCTCTGGAACCCTCTTAAGTATTTTCTCGTAATTTTCTTCATTTCCAAAGTAAGTGGCTATTCCTACTATTTCCATTCCAAGGTCATTTTTAAGAGGATTGATATAGTGAAGAACCCTCTGAGCACCGTGACATATAAAGACCTTCTTACCTTCAAGTTTCTCCTTAAAGAACTCCAATTTTGGTTTCACTTGTTCTAGATTTTCACTTATAACCTTTTCAATTTTCTCTTCATCTATCCCAAGAACCATGCCTATTCGTCTCAGCGCAGTTGAACAGCTTTCAATACCAAAGAAATTTGCAGTCACATAGGGAATTCCATATTTTTCCCTCATCATTTTGGCTAAATTCATTGAACTTTTCATGCAGTGTACGATGTTGACCTTTGCTTTGTGCATGACCCTTATTTTGTCAATAGATGCATTACCTGTAAATGAGCATAAGACTCTAACTCCTATCTTACCCAACATTTCCTCTATAACCTTTGCATCTTTTACACCAAAATCTCCTATAAGATTTACATCGTAAGGTGTGGTTTCACACTCTCGGGTACCTATTAATTGAAAGAGCTGTTCGTTTGCTATTTTATGCCCAGCATTCTGATTTGCACCTTTAAAACCTGCACAATTAAAAGCTAGTACTGGTATCCCTAATTTTTCACTGGCTTTTTTTGCTACAGATTGTATATCGTTTCCTATTAGTGCTGGAGTGCATGTTTCATATACAAAAACTGCATCAGGATTGAACTCCTCTGCAGCCTTTAATATGGCTTCAAATAACTTTTCTTCACCACCAAATATTATATCGCTTTCTTGAAGATCTGTTGTAAATCCGTATCCGTATGATTGGGAACGGTAATCCCATGAATGGTATGCACAGCTCATGGGAGAATGTACTAGATGAACCACGTTTTTTATTTGGTTACATATTACTACCCTGCATCCATGAAATGCACATGATCTTTCACTAGAATCACCCGGTAAGGTGAATTTAGAACAGGTTGGGATAACAGCATCCTCACTTTTAACAGTACAGTGCATAGTTCGATCTGGTCTTTCTTTGTCACAGTTAAGTACTTTGTAAGGCATAGTATCACACGATTTATTAATAACCTTTTAAATAATCTTTAATTAATAATCATGATAAACATAATACTCAAATAACCAACATTTCTCGCAGGTAAATTCTCACAATAATATTAATATTTAAAATGTGAAACCAGAGGTTTCACCAATAGGGAAAAAGTGGCAGTTATGAATCAGTTATGAATTATTGCAGCACATCGTAATTGTAGCATATCCAAGCATTAGATCCAGTCAATACCTTTGGATTTACAAATGTTCCTTATTTCTTCTATGGTTTCTTCTGGAACTCCAAATTTTTTAACATCATCAAGACTACCTACATCTTTTGGTTTTCCATAACCACCATAGCCGTATTTCTCAATGATGTATTTTGCTACAATTATGGGAATTCCTTTAAGGTTGGTTACCTGTACGAGTACATCCCCTTCAACTGGTTTATCTTCTTTTCCTATCTGAAATGTGGCATACACAAATTCATCGCCATCATTTACTGCTCTCCCCATCTTGTCATAGAACTTCGCCAATCTAATCTTCATATCAGACATGATATCATCCTTTTTTACTAATTACTGTTGTTTTTGATCCCATGGGACTTTCGTATCAAGTATTGTGTTTACTATATCATCAAAGAATCTTAAAGTTCCCATATATCCTACCATAGGCCATCTAAAGTGCCCAACTCTATCGTATATTGGGAATCCCATTCTAACAAGTCCAATATCCATATCTTTGGCTATTGGTACTCCACCTCTTGGGTGTCCTATGAGTAAATCTACTTCCTTCTCTTTAACTGACTTCTCAAAGTCCCAAAGGTCTGAGAACTGCACTTCAATGCCAACATTGTGTTCTTTGGCAATAGCTTCCATTTCTTTTTGGTATGTTCTTGAAGGTGTCTGTGTATTTACAACAACCGGTTTCATCCCAATTTCACAGCAGAATCTTGCTACTGCAACTACGAAGTCCGGGTCACCGAATATACCTACTTTTTTATCCATTGTATAATGTATGGTATCAGCAATTGCATCTATAAGTTTACCTCTTTCATCAAGGAGCTTATCTGGAATACTTTTCCCTGTGACCTTTGCAACATTTATTACGAAGTCATCGGTGTTCTTCAAGCCTATTGGCAATCCATAATATGCATCAACTTTGTATCTTCTTCTGAGTATTTCTGCACCAGCTCCTCCAGCAGTTCTACATAGGGCAAAGGTAGCTTTTGCATTTGCAGAATCTACGAATTCGTCCAATTCAGTTCCAAGTCTTGGGAAGTGTGGTATTTCACCAAGCGGTTCTCTAAGTGGTTGGTAGAGAGTTTCACTTATATCGAATAATACTGAGTAATCTTCACGATCCTTTAATCCAAACATTTCAAGCATTCTCTTTATCTCAAGTATATCTCCAGGGTTAACACCAAATCCTGGAATAATGTTTATTTTATGGGGTTCTTTCTCATCATCTTTTTTTGCAAGGTAGTTGATGAAAGCCTTTGCTGCATTGTCATATCCTGTGACGTGGCTCCCCTGGTATGATGGACAGTGGATTGGAATGATTGGTAGTTCTGCCTTTTCCTCACCTAATTTTTTGGCAATATTCTTTTTAGCCGCCCTTATGAATGATTCTATATCATCCCCAATGGTTTCAGAGGAGCACGTTGTAATTACTGATATTGAATATGGATCATACCTTGCTACCAAGTTAGTCAAACCATCAACAAGGTTGCTCATACCACCATATACTGCAGCATGTTCGTGGAAAGATGCTGTAGCTATAGATACAGGTTCCCTAAAGTGTCTGTTGAATGCATACCTAACATAGGTGGTACACCCCTGGGAACCTTGAACAAATGGAATTGTACCTTTTACACCAACTGTTGCCCACATTGCTCCTATCGGTTGGCATATTTTGTTTGGATTAATTGTTCCTTTTCTCTGTTTTTTTACGTAACAGATTTCGCCTGCGTTGACTTCACTCATTTAAATCCCCTTTAAAGTTTTTGAATTTATCCTCACCTTCTTTTAACACATTCCATACTGGGTGGCATACCGCTTTGTAAACGTCTCTTGCAAAGTTCACAAATCCTCTGTAACCTGCATATGGACCTTCTTCGTAAGAGTGGGAATTAATTGTTGGAACTCCATATTTTCTGAATAAGTATCTTTCTTTTAATCCTACGAGCATAAAGTCTGGATCAAGTGTTTTTACTGCTTCCTCAAGTTCTGGTTCATTTGGTGCATCTATAACTAATATGTCTTTTATTCCAGCTTCTTTGAAGTTCTTGTTCATCTTTTCATAATCATCTGTGTGGGAGAATGTACAGCATGCAGCAACGTATTCGACCCCAAGATCTTTCATAGCTTTTATCCAGTGCCAGGTTCTTGGTCCCCCGACATATACCATACAGGTTTTTCCTTCCAATTTTGACTTATAGTAGTCAAGTTTAGGTTGTATGGCTTCCATTTCTTCTTTTATAACCTGGTCAACTCTTTCTTTTGGTAAATCCAGAGCTTTAGCAACATCGTAAAGTGATTCAGCTATATCTGACAGCCCAAAGAATGTAGCTCTTGTATATGGTATATCAAATCCATCATTTATCATCTGGGCAATATACTCAGCTGATCTTTGACAGTGTACTATGTTTAATTTAACATCCATTAACTGGAAGAGCTCATCCAATGATGCATTTCCAGTGAATGTTGTCACATATCTGCATCCAATT
Organism: Methanothermococcus thermolithotrophicus DSM 2095; assembly: GCF_000376965.1. Taxonomy (NCBI): domain Archaea; kingdom Methanobacteriati; phylum Methanobacteriota; class Methanococci; order Methanococcales; family Methanococcaceae; genus Methanothermococcus; species Methanothermococcus thermolithotrophicus. Next base: position 136,599 of record NZ_AQXV01000055.1, read on the forward strand.
TTTTCAAGTAATGGCTTGATAACTGCAACATCCCAATCCATGTTGTAGTCCCCGATCAGAGCTACATCGTAAGGGGTTTTTTCCTCTTCAGGCATACATTTTTCTGGGAATTCCTTTCTTTTTAATTTCAACCATTTGTAGAATGTCATGTTGAAAACGTGGTGACCCTTAGACTGAGATACACCACAGAAACCAGGGCTGTTAATAGCAATAGCAGGTTTTTTTGTAGCTTTTTCAATATTTCTTGCTATTGCATCTACGTTATCCCCGATTAATGCCGTAGGACATGTTGTATATATGAATGTACCGCTAGCTTCTGGGAATTCCTCCATGACTTCAAGACATGCTTTTTCCAGTGTTTTTTCACCGCCGTATACGATATCTGATTCCTGCATATCAGTACAGAAGCAGTATCTTCTGTGGAATTCGTTATCAGATAATGCCCTTCTTGTTCCCCAGGTGTAGTAGGCACATCCTATCGGTCCGTGAACCATGTGAATAGCATCTTTTATAGGCCCTCCAACCACACCTCTTGATCCAGCAAACGCACAGCCTCTTTCAGTCATGTCTCCTGGAACTGTGTTGGTATTACATGCTGGAAGAATATTTTCTTCAGGATCGTAAACATACGTGTGTTTCATTCTTTCTGGAATAAATTTATCACAATCTAATAATATGTATGGCATATATTCTCACCTTTTCTGAGCGTTAGCGAAGCATAAGATATATGGGAACCTTCGATTTCCAATATGTTAAAATGGGCTGAAAATTGGGAAATCGAGTAATTCTTGGAGGGATAACCTCCGCTTCGCTCCCGTAAATAACTTTTTTGATTTCCCACTGTTTCTTTGATTCACTGATCGTTTTATACTAATTTAGTTTCCTATGGCTATTTCTCCAGTTTCTCCGGTCCTTACTCTAATGGCCTCTTCCACTGGTAAAACAAATATACGTCCATCTCCAAAACTTCCTGTTCTGTTTACTTTTGAGATTATTCCAACAACCAAAGGAACATCAGCATCGTCCACCACTATGGATATCAGCCTCTTTGGAATGTATTTGATAAATCTTCCTTCCTTTTCTCCTTCTTCTATGATCTTTTGGATATCAACAATCTCAGGTAGATTTGCTGAAAAATATCCTTTTTGTTTTCCCCTTCCAAAGCACTCGGCCATTGTTACTGCTGGAAAACCAACTACATCAAGTGCTTTTACAGTTTTTGAAACTGTATTGGGCCTTATTATTGCTATAACCTCCTTCATAACTTCACCAACTATTAAATTCCTGTTTCTCCGGTTCTAATTGTATATGCCTCAGTAATAGGTTGGATGAAGATTTTACCATCTCCAAAGTTTCCAGTACTGGCTGAAGATTTTATCAATCCCACAACTTCATCTACTTCGTCGTCATTTACAGCAATTAATAATATGGTTTTTGGCAATTCATCGTAGAATATTTCACCAACCTTCAATCCTCCTTGCTTACCTCTTCCCACACTGTTTATTTTTGTAAATGCTGGATAACCAGCGTTTTCTAAGGAATCTACAATATCATCAACTTTATCTGGCCTAACAATTGCCTTTATCATCTTCATTATGTCACCATATCAGTTATTAAAAATTAATAGCGGAGTCATTAATTAATTTAATTTTCATTTTTACAAATTATAAGTCAATTAATCCGTATTTTACAACTAATTCTTCCAATTCATCCATAGTCATTGGAGTTGGTTTCACAAGTTCGTCATTTTCATCAATGTTTTTTGCCAGAGTTCTGTATTCTTTTGCTTGATTACATTCTGGATCGAACTCAATAACGGTCATTTTGTTGAATTCAGCTTTCTGTACAATGTTGTCCCTTGGAACGTAGTGGATTAATTTGGTTCCAAGTTTATCGCAGAATTCATCCATTAACTCTTTTTCACCATCGACATTTCTTGCGTTACAGATTATACCTCCAAGTCTAACTCCAGACTGTTCAGCGTACTTTAAGATACCTTTTGCAATGTTGTTTGCGGCATATAATGCCATCATCTCCCCTGATGTAACAATGTAGATTTCCTGTGCAAGACCGTCTCTAAGCGGCATAGCGAAACCACCGCATACAACGTCCCCAAGGACATCGAAGAACAAGTTGTCTAAATCATCAGGGTATCCTTCGAGCTCTCTCATCATATCAACTGCAGTAATAACCCCTCTACCTGCACATCCTACACCAGGTTCTGGACCACCACTTTCTACACATAATATGTCTTTAAATCCTATTTTTCTTACTTTTTCAAGAGTAACCGCCTCTTCCCCCTCTTCCCTAAGTACATCCATAACGGTATCCTGTGGTTTTCCGTGGAGAATCATTCTTGTTGAATCTGCTTTTGGGTCACATCCGTGAATCATAACTTTTTTATCGAAAAAGTATGCAAGTGCTGCTGCGGTATTTTGGGTTGTGGTTGATTTCCCAATACCTCCTTTTCCATAAATTGCTACTTTTTTAGCATCTGGTGCAATTTCATCAAAACTCATTACAAACACCCCTGGTTTTAATTATTTAGTTCGGAAATATATTTCCCATATTATGCTAATTACACGGAAATATATTTCCTGTCAACAAGCAGACATATGTATTTATAATATATAAACTTTTTTATTTTAAAAATTTAAATTAATAAATTAAACTAACTTCCATAAAAAAATTAAGTTTAACTATATCAAACCATAAATAGTGCAAATACCAGAAGTGTAACAATAAAAAACTATTTTATAAACTTCATTTAAAAATTTTAGAAGTAAACTTTAGGGTGCGTATATGAAAATAGAACACTATATAATTTTAATGGTGATATTGGTTGGTTTTGTTACTATGCCGTTATTAATTCCTACCATTAAAACTACCCAAACTTACAGTATATTTAACACCCAAGAAAATGGGTGTTCTAACTTTTTAAAATTAATGCACAATAGCAATACTATAAAACCGTTAATATATCCATATTCTAATTTAAGGGATAATTCAATTTTGTTTATAATAGGCCCAGATGTGGAGTTCTCTGAGGATGAAGGGCACCTTTTAAGAAATTACGTATATGCCGGAAATATTCTTGTTGTCGCAGATGACTTTAACAAGGGAAACTCCCTTTTGAAATCGATGAATGTATCAAATAGATTCTTGAAAAAACCACTTTACGATTTAGCCGGACCTATTGCAATAGGGAATAGTAATATATTTGATAGTTATGTAGTGTTAAATAACCCAACATCAATAGATGGGGATGGGAAGACCATACTCTCTTCAAGTTCCTCAAGTAACGTAAATAAGTACCCAATTCCATTAAGTGAGAGATCTTATCCTATAATAATAGAGAAAAAATACGGGAATGGAAAAATAATTTTAATTTCAGATCCTGATCTATTTACAAATACTTTATTTACATACAATAATGAGTTTTTAAAATCGTACTTTAACTACACAAATAAGATAATATATATCGATGAGTTTCATCATTCTGATGTAAATCCTCAAAATATAGTAACAATAACTGTGAAAAATAACATCCTTCCAACTTCTATTATGTATCTATCGATATTCATATTGTTAATTAGTACCATAACAGAAAATATTGGCAATATCTTTAATAAAATCCTATCTAGTTCGATCCTTCGTAAGGTCATATCTAAAATACAGGAGAAGAGCTCAAGTATGAAATCTAACAAAAAAAGTGAAATTTTTAAAATGGCAGAAAAATATAATATGAGCAAGGATATAGTTTATAAGATATTAGATAAAATAAAGTAAAATAGAATAGTGTATTATAAATTGAATTAACTAAATAGTTAAAAAAAACAACAAGATTTTTAAAGTGAAATTATGAATGTGTTCCAAAATATTAGAAACGAACTAAAAAAAAATATCGTAGGAATGGATGGGGTTATTCGCGATCTATTCATGTGTTTGATATCAAATGAGCATATATTAATTGAAGGGCTCCCAGGTTTGGCAAAAACCACAATGGCAAAATCATTTGCAAAATGTATAAATTTAAAGTTTTCTAGAATACAGGGGACACCTGACTTAATTCCTTCAGATCTTACCGGAGGGGATATTTATAAGTTACAATCTGGAACATTCGAATTTATGGAAGGTCCATTATTTGCTAACCTTGTTTTAGTGGATGAAATAAACAGAATGTCTCCAAAAACCCAATCTGCATTGTTAGAAAGTATGGAAGAGAACAGTATCACGGTCGGTAAAAAAACATACAATTTACCAAAACCTTTTATCGTTATTGCCACTCAAAACCCTGTAGAGTTTGAAGGTACCTATTCACTGCCAGTTGCTCAATTGGATAGGTTTATGATGAAATTATCCTTGGATTATTTGGATGAAGAGGATGAATTGAATGTACTAAAATTAAAAACCATGGAAATCGAAGAAGAAGTTAAACCGATTGTAAACAAAGAAATATTGAATAGTATTTGTGATGAAGTGAAAAAAATTCATGTTTCTTTACCAATATTGACCTACATAAGGGACATAGTTGTTGCAACAAGAAAAGATGATAGAATAACATTAGGGGCAAGTACAAGGGCAGGTGTTCATTTATTAAAAGTAGCAAGAGCTCATGCCTATTTGGATGGTAGAACATATGTAATTCCAGATGATGTAAAAAACAATGTTTTAAAAGTTCTTTCTCATAGGTTGGTAGTTGATTATGAGGAAGAGAGTTCAACAGAAGAAATATTAAAAGATATTGTAAACAATGTAGAAGTACCAAAAGGTGATTTTAGATAATTAATAGATAATTATGCTTAAACCGAGTATATGGTTGTGGAAGCACCATAATAACCAACAATATATACCATAAACAAGATAAGGGTATCAAGGGGATTTAATGGATAAAACATTGTACAATAAAATACTTTTGGTAACTGCATTAATTTTTTATGCCAATGGATATATTTTAAGTAATCTATACCCCACCCTACTGGGAGCATTTATATTTATATACTCCTATTTTACAGAAAAAATGTTTCATAAAAACCTCATGATTTTTAAAGCCTCTCCTGTTAAATATTCCCTAATCGAGCAAAATCCTAACGACCCAACCCTTTTTAAAAGTGTTGGATCCCAAAAATCAAGACCTTTCTCAGGGGATTTGGTTTCAAATAATATAAAATTAAAAGAACATCATCCTTCAATTATTCTTTTTAAACTATATTCAAAAAATATAATCCCATACATGTTATTTAAATCGAATAATGGAACAATCAAGGTGATAAATGAAAAACTTGACGAAAACATGGAATATATGGAGTATTTTGTTGAAGTAACACCCCACAGGAAAGGAGAGTTAAATATCCTGTTGGAAGGAAATATATTTGATAAAATGGAATTAAACTCCCACTATTATTCTAAATCATTTGTATTTCAAGTGATGCCATCAGTTGAAGGATTAAAACATAGTATTGAAAAAGAGGCAATGTTAAATTCAACAATTAAATTTATTACAGAGCCTGAAATTGACGAATTAAAGAAATACGAATTTGGAGAGGATGTTAAGAGAATAGACTGGAAAAAATCCATATGTATCAACGAGTTAATTGTAAGAAAGATGACTTACAGAGGGGATAGTCCTATTTACTATATTTTAGACGCAGGATATAGTATGAGAAAAAGTGTTGATGAAAATAAAAATAAAATCAACTATGTAACTGATATTTTGATGAGTTTTTTAAAGAGCTCGGATAGCGAAAACGATCAACATCTTTTTATACACGACGATTACAGGATATTGAAGTCAATATATTTGGAAAAAAACAAGCTAAAAAATATAATGGAAAAGGAATTATTGAATCTCAAACCTATTTTATTGGATAAGTATTATCCTTCGCCTATAACACTATACAAGGACAATAAAAACAAGGATTTTATACTCCATTCATATTTATCTAAAAGTAAAAAAGGATGTTTTGGAATTTTTGAATGTGCAAAACGACTTATCAAGATGAACGCCGGGACTGTAATGATATTCACAGATTTGGATACAAATATATCTCCCTTTTTAAAAAGTGTAAATATGTTAACTAGAAAGGGATTTAAGATAATAGTGTATGCTGTTTACTCCCCATCTCTAAACATTAAAGAACATGAGATAGACGAAGAAATTTTAAAACTACTTTATGATCACTACCTAAGTAGGAAAAAAGTCATTAAAAACTTAAGAAATAAAGGCATTACTGTTGTTGATTTAACATGTAATGACAAAATAGATAACATTCTTAAAAAACTAAGAAGGAGAAAACATGTATAGGATTCTCTTGCTTTTTCAGGGCATTATATTTTTAAATTTTTTAAATAGCGAATATGTTTTATTGGGCCTACTAATTTCTTTTCTAATTTCCTATTTTAAAAAAGTCTATGGATTATTGGCATATATAATATGTTTAATTTATGCTTCAAACAATATAGTTATTGGAAATTTGTTTTCTTATGATTTTCTTTATATTATAATCTATCTAATAGTTCCTTCAATTCTGGGTTTAGATCTTATTTTAAAAAGGGATACATCATTTGAAACAAAATATTTGGTATTTTTAGCTCCTTTAATTTTTGCATACCTTCTTATGTATTTGGGGATAGAATCCATTGAATCGACAACCTTGGTGTATGTTTTATTTTTAATGTACGCAATTTACTTAAATCACCTGAACGAAGTGAAGGTGAGCTATGAAAATCAAGGATTTTCATTCAATTTTGGTAGGGAAGTCAATAGAACTTTATTGTTAACGGTATTTTCTATGGTATCCATTCCAATATTAATTCTTTACATTTTATACGTTCAATATCCCAATGTATTAAGTGATGCAAGATCTCAGTGTTCTATCCTTATAGGTTTCTCTGGAATAATGTTATTGATATATAACTTGAAAAAAGTTAACGATTGAGTTAACCAAGAATTTCCATTACTTTTTTAAATACAATTATTATGAATATTATGATTCCCAAGTACACTATTACTTCGAGTTTTTCCTGTGTTCTTTTAGAGAAGTAAGGCCTAAATAGTTCATAACCAATAAGAAAAGCGATTAGTAACAAAGTAACATATAGATCAATTGCACGTACAAAAATGGATATAAAAGTTATAAAAGGAATCAATAGGATTAAAAATATCAACTTATACTTCATTCAATCACCTGAGCAAAGCGAAGGTGACTTAAAACCTTCGGTTTTAAATTCTCTCGTTTCTCAGCAAATCACCAACTTCGTTGGAGCTACAAAAATTATGAAATAATTTTTGTTCAATTCCAAAGAAATTTGCTTCGACTCGACGAAACCGAAGGTTTCGTGAGTCAGCAAATCGAAGATTTGCTTCGATCTCAAGAAGCTACAAACTTAAAGAGTTTGTTCAATCACTGATAACTTAATAATTACATTATTATTCTCCTGTTTTATTTCATTTATCTTTAACACTTTATTCAAATTTCTCGCCAGACCTAAAATTACAAAACCACATACGGGACATGGAATCTTTTCGCATAATTTTTCTTTTTTAAGCTTCTTACATGCTTCATTCTCTTTTATTTTATATGATATTGTTATATCCCTATCTTTATATTTTATATTAACATCATCCCCCATATCAAATAAACTTAAGGCGTAGGATAGATGTTCATCAAATATTTCTTTTGACACTTCATCGATACTTTCCCCCTGTTTATCCAACATGTTGATAAATCCCTTTCCAAGTGGAGAAAACACGATGCCCATTTCTTTCTTATTATCTGAATTTACAAATAGAATATTATCATCTATTACTGCAAAATTTATTTTAAAATCTTCATTTAATGGAAGAAATATGGCCCCATTTTTTATATTATGTCGAGGAGGAATGACAATACCTTTTGTACTTATTTCCAAATTTTTTATTAGTTTACTTATTAAATCAATATAATCGTTGAAGATGGTTGAACTTATATCGTATTTTAAATATTTTTCATGTGAAAATATTAAAATAACCGTTCCGATCAATATTGAACCTATCCCAAGATTAATAAAATAAAATATATCGTTTAAATATCCATTTATTAAAAACCCTAAGCCCAACATTACACTTAGGAAACCTACTATTTTTTTTATTAAATAACTATCAATAGCCATATGAAAGCCCCCTAGAAACCTTTAAGAAAAGTATCTCAAAACCTAGTCCCCACTTTTATCTTGAAAGCTTTGAAAAGCTTTGGTAGTTAAATGAAATTACTTCGTAATTTCATAGCTCTTCGTTCGCTTCGCTCACTCCGATTAAATTAAACTTTTATTTTCGTCTTTTGATACATTCGTCCAAAGATGTAACTCCCTATATACTTTTTTCAAACCTAATTCAGAAGATTCGTCCAGTAGGATAAACTCTATTTTATGAACCCCCGTCTTGTTTATTGAGAAGTTCAAAGGTATCAACACTGTTTCATTATGGTGGATTAAATGAACTTTCTTTGAAAGGGCATAGTTGTAAGATAAAAATCCATTCCAATTATTCACCTGATCCAAATATACTGTGTCATTGTAATCGTATGTTTTATTAGATAAAAATACCAAAACAGTGTAGTTCATAGGTCGGTATTCAAGGTTTCTTATCCCTATAATTATTGTGGCATTTTCGTTATATTTTAAATTGGTTGGATAATCGTATGCCTTTAGGTTTTCATTCAATATATAAAACTCTGTAAACCTTTCCCCCACTTTTGGAGCGTGAATAAGATATACGGTTGTAAGAATGGACGCAATAAGTAGAATTGACAATATAATTGTTAAAAATTTCTCTATTTTTTTGTCCATTTATTCACCATTTTTTTATTACGTGTTTATTAAAATGCAAAAAGTTATATTTATAGTTAATAAGTAGTTTATTGTATATTAAAGCTTGATGAAAAGGAATTGATAATACTAAACATTGGTGAAAAAAATGCCTTTTATTTTTAAAAGATTAGAAATCCCTGAGGTTGTATTGATAGAACCAAAGGTTTTTGAGGACGATAGAGGGTTTTTTATGGAAACCTACAAATATAGTGAGTTCTCTAAAATTGGAATAGATAAAATGTTTGTTCAAGATAATTGCTCCAAATCTAAAAAAGGAGTCTTAAGAGGACTGCATTATCAAAAAAATCCAAATGCTCAAGGAAAATTGGTTACATGTCTAAAGGGAGAAATATTTGATGTAGCCGTAGATATAAGGAAAGGTTCTCCAACCTATGGGAAATATGTAGGAGTTATTCTATCGGAAGAAAACAAAAAAATGCTATATATTCCAGAAGGATTTGCCCATGGATTTTGTGTTTTAAGTGATGAGGCAGAAGTAACCTATAAATGTACTGCAGAATATTCCCCAAATGACGATGCAGGAATTATCTGGAATGATGAATATATAAACATCAATTGGCCTATAAAGGACCCTATACTTTCAGAAAAGGATAAAAATCATCCTACATTAAAAGAAGCCGATAACAATTTTGAATATAAATAATAAAAAAACTCCAAATAGTTGGTGAAACAGTGAAGGGAATAATTTTAGCAGGAGGTTCTGGAACAAGACTTTATCCTATAACTTATGCTGGGAATAAGCACCTAATGCCAATATATAATAAACCGATGATATATTATTCACTATCCATATTGATGCTTTCCAAAATAAGGGATATACTAATTATAAGTACTCCAGAGGAGCTACCAAAATATAAAAAATTATTGGGAAACGGGGAACATTTGGGAATAAGGTTGCACTATAAAGAACAGTTAGAACCAAAAGGATTGGCAGAGGCATTTATAATCGGAGAGGAGTTTATTGGCGATGATGATGTGTGCCTAATACTTGGGGACAATATCGTATATGGGAGTGGATTAACTGGATTTTTATTAAACGCAAGACAGGAACTTTCAAAAGAAAAAGGAGGGATTGTTTTTGGTCAGTATGTTAAAGATCCAGAAAGATACGGTGTTGTTGAATTTGATAGTAATGGAAATGTAAAAGGAATCATAGAAAAACCAAAAAATCCACCTTCAAATTATGCAGTAATTGGATTGTACTTCTATGATAATGAAGTTGTTGATATAGCCAAACAAATAAAGCCTTCTTGGAGAGGGGAGCTGGAAATAACCGATGTAAATAATGAATATTTAAAGAAGGGAAAGTTAAAAGTAAAGCTTTTACCAAGGGGAACGGCATGGTTTGATGCAGGAACCCACGATAGCTTTTTAGAGGCAAGTAATTTTATCTATTCAATAGAGAAAAGAATGGGATTAATGATCGGATGTTTGGAAGAAGTTGCATATCGTAATGGGTGGATATCCGAGGAACAACTTTTAAAACTTGCTAAACCACTATTAAAGACAGATTATGGAAAATATTTGGAAAGATTAGTTAAATAATAAAATTATAAATAAATAACATAATTGAAAAAGGTGGAACAGTGAGAATACTGATTACAGGCGGGGCCGGATTCATCGGTTGTAATTTTGTTAGAATGATGGTTAACAAATACCCCCATGATGAGATAATTGTTTTTGATAACTTAACCTATTCCGGTAGAATTGAGAATTTAAAGGATATTAAAGATAAAATAACTTTTATCAAAGGAGATATTGCAAATCCAAAAGACTTAGAAAATATAGGAAAGGTCGATATACTCTACAATTTTGCGGCAGAAACTCATGTTGATAACTCAATAAAAGACCCAGAACCTTTTATTAAATCAAATATCCTTGGAGTTTATAATTTATTGGAATACGTTAGAAAGTATGATATAGATAAATTCGTTAGTATAAGTACCGATGAAGTTTATGGGAGTATTGTTGAAGGCTCGTTTAAGGAAGATGATCCATTGGATCCTTCATCACCTTATTCGGCAAGTAAGGCTTCTGGAGATTTGCTCTGTAAGAGTTATTATAAAACATACGGAGCTCCGGTTATTGTCACCCGTTCAAGTAACAACTATGGGCCATACCATTTTCCAGAGAAACTTATTCCAAAGATGATTCTTTTAGCAATGCACGATAAACCATTGCCAATATACAACGATGGTACAAATATTAGGGATTGGACCTATGTACTGGATAATTGCGAAGCTATAGATTTAGTTTCGAAAAAAGGAAAAATTGGGGAAGTTTACAACATAGCGGCAAATGATGAATGGAAAAACATTGATGTTGTAAAACTTATCTTAAAGTACCTGAATAAGCCAGAGAGCTTAATTAATTTTGTTGAGGACAGACCAGGGCATGATTTTAGATATTCAATAAACACTGAAAAAATTAGGGAGCTCGGTTGGAAACCAAGTATGGACTTTGAGGAAGGATTAAAAGCTACCGTTGAATGGTATATCAACAATAGATGGTGGTGGGAACCCTTGGTTAAAGGTTTTTGAATATAGTGGTGTGCATGACTTATCGAACTATATAATTACAGATATTTATCATGAATATTTCTTTATTCGTTAAATTAAATAAAGTAATTTTTACCCCAATTTAATTTTAAATAGTATGAAATAAGTTTAGTTAAAATTGCACACCACTATAACTTAGGTGAAAGTTGAAGTTGAAAATATTTATAAATGAAAATCAGAATTATCAACAATAGCCATGATGATCGGTTGAGGGATAAAAAAGGTTGAAAAAATGAAATACAATAATATTTTAGTGACTGGAAGTGCGGGTTTTATAGGCTTTCACCTGTGTAAAAGGATATTGGATAATTATGAAGATATAAATATAATTGGAATAGACAATCTAAACGATTACTACAACCCACTACTAAAAGAAAAGAGAAATGAAATTCTAAAAAAATATGATAATTACAATTTTATAAAGTTAGATTTTTCAGAATACGATAAATTAGTTGAAAATTTAAAAGACAAAAATATTGATTTAATAGTTCATTTGGGAGCTCAGGCTGGAGTGAGGTACTCCTTGGAGAATCCTTGGGCTTATGAAAAATCAAACCTATTGGGGACATTGAATATTTTTGAACTTGCAAGAAGATTTGATATAGAAAAGGTTGTTTATGCATCTTCTTCATCGGTCTATGGAGGGAATAAAAAGGTCCCTTTTAGCGAGGACGATAAGGTAGATAATCCTGTTTCATTATATGCTGCAACAAAAAAATCTAATGAGCTCATGGCACATACTTATCATCATTTGTATGGTACTAAAATGGTTGGATTGAGATTTTTTACAGTGTATGGTGAATGGGGAAGGCCAGATATGGCGTTCTGGAAATTTACAAAAAATATCCTGCTGGAAAAACCAATAGACGTTTATAACTATGGAAAAATGATGAGGGACTTTACTTATGTATCGGATATAGTTAACGGTATTTTATCATCCATTGAAAAGGATTTTGATTATGAAGTGTTTAATTTAGGAAATGATAATCCAACAGAGCTAGAATATGCCATAGGCTTGATTGAAAAATATACTGGAAAAAAAGCGATAAAAAATTATATGCCAATTCAACCTGGAGATGTTGAAAAAACATGGGCAGATTTAACAAAATCAAGAGAGTTATTAAAGTACAATCCAGAAGTTAAAATTGAAGAAGGATTAAAAAGATTTTGTAATTGGATAAAAAATAATTGGGATTGGGTTAAAAATATCTGATATAAAATTGGTGAAAAACGATGAAAAATCCAAAAATATGTGTTATTGGACTTGGATATGTAGGATTACCATTAGCAGTTCGTTTTGCAGAACATTTTAAAGTTATTGGATTTGATATAAGTGAAAAAAGAATTAATGAACTAAATAACGGAATTGACAGAACTGGCGAAATTAAAAAAGAGGATTTTGAAAAAATTAATGACAATATCATATTTACAAATGATGAAAAAAGAATTAAAGAAGGAAATGTTATCATCATAACCGTCCCAACACCGACAACAAAAGATAAAAAACCAGATTTAAGATTTTTGGAGAGTGCATCAAAAATTGTTGGTAGAAATTTGAAAAAGGGAGCAATTGTAGTTTATGAATCAACGACATATCCCGGATGCACAGAGGAATTTTGCCTCCCAATACTAGAAAAAGAAAGTGGTATGAAATTGGGTGAATTTTACATAGGATACAGTCCAGAGAGAATAAATCCTGGAGACCTAAGCCATACAATTGATAAAATCACAAAAATTGTTGCAGGATGCGATAAAGAAACAACAGATGTGCTATTAGAAACATATGGAAAAATAACAAATGTTTATCCTGCTTCATCAATAAGAGTTGCGGAATCTGCAAAGGTTATTGAAAATATCCAAAGGGACATAAATATTGCATTATTTAATGAACTAGCAATGCTTTTTGATAAACTCAATATTGATAGTAAAGAGGTATTTGATGCGGCATCTACAAAATGGAATTTTTTAAGATTTTACCCTGGATTTGTAGGTGGACATTGTATTCCCGAAGACCCTTATTATTTGGCAACGAAGTCCATTGAAGCAGGATACATTCCTGAGTTGATTTTAGCAGGACGAAGGATAAATGAAAATGTTCCTTTGTTTGTGGCAAATAAAGTCGTAAAACTATTAATTAAAAATAACAAATTAATTAAAGATACAAAAATCTGCATATTTGGTGGAACATATAAGGAAAATGTCCCAGATTTAAGGGAAAGTAAGGTTGAAGAATTAATCAATGAATTAAAAGACTTTGGTATTGAAAATATTGTTTTAATTGAACCATTAATAGATAAGGATGAAATTTTTGGAGTTAAAAACATTAAAAAACCAAAAGGAAAATATGATGTAGTCATTTATGCTGTGGACCATAATGAATTTTCCAAATATGATGTTTTAAATTGTTTAAATGAAAATGGCATTTTAATAGATATTAAAAGAAAATTTGATAAAAAAGGTGTTGAAAGCAGAGGAATTATATATTGGGGGCTTTGAAATGTGCGGAATAAATGGGATAATTAGATTTAATGAAGATATTTTAAGGGAAGAGCTCGAATTAATGAATAAATCCATAAAACATAGAGGCCCTGATGATGATGGCACATACACCAGTTTTAAAAAAGATTATTCCATCGGTTTAGGGCATGTTAGGTTATCAATATTGGATTTAAGTGAAAAAGGACATCAACCTATGGGATATAATATTGAAAAGGATAAAATTATCTACGAAGATAGTGGATTAGATAATGCCGATATAATCATTGCCTATAACGGAGAAGTTTATAACTATTTAGAATTAAAGGAAAAATATAATTTAAAAACTGAAACTGGAACAGATACTGAGGTTATTTTAAAACTGTATAATAATTTAGGCTTTGATTGTGTCAAAGAATTCAATGGAATGTGGGCTTTTTGTATTTTTGACAAGAGAAAGAATATCATTTTTTGCTCAAGAGATAGGTTGGGGCAAAAACCATTTTATTACTATTGGGACGGGAAAGAATTTATTTTTTCCTCTGAATTAAAGGGAATAATATCTGTTAAACCAATAAATAAAAAAGAAAATATTAATAAAGATGCTGTTGATTTGTACTTTTCATTGGGCTTTATTCCATCTCCCTATTCAATATATAAGAATGTTTTTAAATTGGAAGCTAGGCAGAATTTGATTTTTGACTTAAATAAGAAAGAAATTAAAAAAGAATATTACTGGGAGCTCCCTGATTATAATCCAGTTTATGATAAAAAAAAGTTAATTGAAGAAGGAAAAAAACTACTTTGTGATGCTGTAAAAATAAGAATGCGTTCTGACGTACCTGTTGGAGCATTTTTAAGTGGTGGTTTGGATAGCTCAGCGGTTGTTGGAATTATGAAAGAGTATACTGATTTAAGTAAGTTGCATACTTTTTCAATAGGGTTCGAAGGAAAATATGATGAGACCTATTATATTAACATAGTTAAAGATCATTTTAAAACCAATCACCACCATTATTATTTTAAGGAGGAGGACTTTGAAGAATTAATTGATAAATATAGTTGGATTTATGATGAACCTTTTGGAGATTACAGTGGTTTTCCAACTTATAAGGTTAGTGAATTGGCGAAACAATTTGTTACTGTTTCTCTGAGTGGGGATGGTGGAGATGAGATTTTTGGAGGCTATAGGTTTCATTTAATTAGTAAAAGAATAGAATATTTAAAAAAGATTCCAGAGTCTATTAGAATGTTATTTTTAAGAATACTTGATATAAATTTATTAAAAAATTTTAATTTTTTATTTTTAATCAAAGAGGCTGTTAAACTCTCTCTAGCTGAAAATTACAAATTTTATTCTGAGCTATTGGAGGGAGATTTTATATATGGAAAAAAAGGAAAGTATTGGGTGGAAAATAATTTAAAATATTGTATGGAAATAACAAATAACAATTTACCAGAAACGGTAAGAATTTTTGATTTGCTGTTTAGAACATTATCTGATAATTTTTTAGTTAAGGTTGATAGAGCATCGATGGCAAATGCATTGGAGGTTAGAAGTCCATTTTTAGATTACAGATTTGCAGAATTTAGCCAAAAAATCCCAAATGAATTTAAAGTTAATTTCTTTAAAACAAAAAAACTAATGAGGGAGATTATTAAGGATATTTTGCTAGATGAGATAGTTAATAGGGGAAAGGGAGGTTTTGAACCGCCATTGGATAAGTGGATTTTGAATGAAAAATATGGCAGTATTTTGGATAATGGAATTGCTATTTTAGAAGACGTTGGGTTGGAGCACTTGGTTAAATTTTATAAAACTAAAATTTTAAAGAAAAATAATAAGCTTTATAATATTTACAAGATTAGGTTGTTTTTATTTGTTAAATGGTGGAAAAAATGGATAATGTAATTTGTAAAAATTATAAATCCATGAATGGAGAAATAAAAATAGTAATTGTAAATAAAAATTGCCCATACAGTTCTAAAAATACAAAAGTGTCAAAAATTCACTTAATGGGACGTATTGTTGATAAAATAATATCATTGGGTGTCGCAATTTTCCGGAAAGTTTTAAAATATTTTTATATTAACACACAGGAAATGAAACACAATATTTTAATATTTAAACAAGATAGGTTAGGTGATTTAGCAATAACAATACCATTACTGTCGATTTTAAAAGAAAAACTTCCAAATTATAATGTTGTATTAATAACTAGCCCATCGAATTACGAGTTAGCAAAAAAAATACCCTATGTTGATGAAATAATCCCTTTAAGCAATAGAAATTTGTGCATTGATTATAAAGAAATGGCAAAAATAACAAAAAGAATAGGTAGCTTATATAAATTTATGAAATATGATTTAAAAGAATATATAAAAGTTTTAAAATGTTATTCTAATAGCAAATACGGGATTGATTTAGTAGGCAGAAGAAGAAATGCGTTAATTATGAAAATTTTAAAAATTAAAAAAATCTGTGGTTTTGAACTTTCTCCATTTAGTTTTTTGTATGACTTTAAGATACAATATATTGAGGATGAAAATATTATCTTGCAATTTTTAAAATTCTTAGAAGCCCTCAATATACATAATTATAACTTAAATACCAATCTTGCATTAAATGGATTTAAATACCTAAGAAAAACAGGTGAAATCGATAAAAAAATAGTAGGTGTCCACTTAGGATTTGGCGGGGAAAAATGTCGTGATTGGGGACTGGATAATTTTTTGGCTTTAATTAACATGTTAATAGACAATAATTATTATGTAAAAGTATACTATAGTATTTATGAAAAAAAAGAATTTAACCGTATATATAATAAACTAAAACATAAAAGCAATATAAAATATATTTTTTGTCGTAATTTAGATATATTTTTACAAGAACTTGAGGATATTGACATATATATGGGTATAGATGGGGGACCTTCCCATATAGTAGATATATTAGGAATACCAAATATCATACTTTTTTCTAGGGAAAATCCCTTTAAATGGGGCCCATTTATGAGTAAATCCACAATTATAAAAGGAATTATTGAAAACTGTGAAATTAGAGAATGTGGTGAAAATATATGTATAAAGACCATTACGCCAAAACTTGTATTTAACGAGATTAAAAACATTGTTGGTGAAAAAGATGAACAGTAATAACGACATTAAATGTCCAATATGTGGAAATAACCCATATTATAAATTTACAAAAACCAATTTATTGGGTTCTTTTAAATTTTATGAATGTAAAAATTGTGGTTTGTTATTTGTAAATCCAACACCTACAAAAGAAATGTTAGATTTCTATTATTCTAAAATATTTACTCTTCCAAACAATCAAAAATTAAAAAATATTAATAAATTTTCAGGAATTTTGAAAATGCTAAATACTGATATCACAAATAAAAAAGTTTTAGATATAGGGTCTGGAAAGGGCGATATTATTAAATGTTTTTATAATTCAGGTGTGAAGGAGATTGTTGGGGTAGATATTGATAAAGATTTAATAAAATTAAAAGATAGTATTTTAGATGAAAAAATAGATGTAATAATCGGGGATTTTTTAAATGTTGAAAATAACTTAAAAAATGAATATTTTAACATCATTACAATGTTTGATGTTATTGAACATTTTACGAATCCAAAGACTTATTTAGAAAAAGCACTCTCTAAATTAAAAAAAGGAGGTAAAATAATAATAACTACTCCAAATATGGGCTCTTTAAACTATAAAATATGTGGAAAATACTGGGATTGGGTTTCACCACCTGCACATCTTCATTATTTTTCACCAAAATCATTAACACTATTGTTAAATGAATTTGGGATATATAACATCCAAACATATTCGTTTTATGGGGATTGGGAGGATAGTTTGATATTATCAACACTTAAACTGCCATGCGCTATATTAAAATACCACATTAAATGTTTAGCACTGCCACTTGTTAGAACTAGAATGTTAAATAACATAAGGAATCAAAAAAATAATAAAAATTATGGTGATAAATCCATAAATCTCCCAAAGAATTTAGATTTTTTAAAATGTTTTGACAAATATATTTATAATTCTTTGAGTTATCCACACTTGATGGTGGTGGGTGAAAAACAATGAAAAAAGGTAAAACAAATATTAATATTGTCTTATTTCATTCTTTTGAACGAAAGTGGTTTCTAAAAAATAATATTACAATAGAATTTTATGAAAATTTAGAGACACACATAACGAAAATACTTTGTAGATTGATAAAATCATCTGAATTTACAAAATATTCACCTAAATTCGTATTTTTTACAATATATAAAGAATATGATAATTTACTTTTAAAACATAGATGTGGTTTTAATATGAATTTAGTGTATGTTAATTTATTCAAGCTAACAATACCTTTGGAAATTTCACTATCACTATTAAATCAAATATTTAATATCAAAAAATCAGAAGTGTCTATTTGGCATCTAAATACTTATTATTATTTAATATTTGATTTTGTAGTCCCAATACTAAAATTAAAAAAACAAAAAATAATAGCACATCATAGAGGAGGTGGATTTAGTTGGAATCCTATCGCAATACCTTATTCAATTTTTCAATATATATTAATGTTGCCCATACTATTGAGATTAGTAGATAAAATTATTGTTCAAAACAAATATGAACTCAATAGATTGATAAAACAATATATGATAAGCCCCAATAAAATTGTTTGGATACCCAATGGAATTGATATTAAATTATTTAAGCCACTCCCTGAAAATGAACGAAATATTTTAAGAAAAAAATTTGGATTTAACGAAGATGAGTTCGTAATCTTGTATGTTGGAAGAATAACAAAAGGAAAGGGTATTTTAAAACTTCCGGAAATAATTGAAAAATTAGTAAATGAGCATGATGCAAAAAAAATAAAATTCTTTATCATTGGTGATGGTGATGATAAAGAAAAATTAGTAAATGCATTAAAAGAAAAAAAACTATTAGATTATGTTAAATTCTCAGAGGGGTTTATAAATGATATAAATGAACTAATAATCCATTACAATGTTGGAGATGTTATGGTTCATCTAAATACAAAATCCGAAGGTTCTCCAAATGTGGTTTTAGAAGCACAGGCATGCGGCTTACCAGTAGTTGGATTTGATATTCCTGGTGTTCAAGATTCAATAATTAATGGTAAAACTGGCTTTTTAATAAAAAATAAAGATTATGAGGATTATGCTGAAAAACTTAATATATTGTATAGCAATAAAGAACTACACAATGTTATGAAAATTGAAGCAAGAAAAAATATAGAAAAAAATTTTAATATTGATGATATCATTAAAAAGTATATTGAGGTATATAATCATGTGCAATAGACAATTGTTTTTTAAATTATGCCAAAATTTATCAAAGATTGTACCTGAAGGCAAATATAAAGAAATACTTAGACTAATATTTTATAAAATACTAAGCATCCCCATAGGAATTACAACAATAGAAATAAAAAATACAAAAATAAAACTTATAAAGACAATAACAATGATCGATAATAAGAACGAAGTTGAAGATTATTTAAAATTTTGTAATATTAAAGAAGGTGACGTAGTTTTAGATTGTGGGGCATTTTACGGAGTTTTTGCCATTTTTTGTGCTAAAAACAATAAGACAGGTAAGGTAATCTGCATAGAACCTGATCCAACAGCCATGAAACTTTTAAAAAAGAATATTGACATAAATAAATGTAATAATATTGAAATATTAAATATGGGCCTTGGAAAAACAAATCAAGAAATGATGTTATCAGCAGGAGGGGCTGGATCAACTATTTATAGAAAAGGCATCACTAAAGTTCAAATTATGAAGGGAGATTATCTATTTCAACATATGGAAAAGATTGACATAATTAAAATGAATATCGAAGGAGCAGAAATTGATGCTTTAAATGGGATGAAAGATATTCTTAAAAAGTTCAAACCTTTATTATTAATAATGGCCGATCATGAAATTAACGGTAGAATAACATATTTCGAAGTGATGGATATTCTTAAGGACATAGGTTATGAAAATATTACTTTAACCGATAAAAAAATGGTGGTTGCTTCGTGGAAAAAATAATATTGTTTAGTTTTTATGGTAGGAGTGGAATGTGGCATTATGCTACACAATACGCCAATGCATTAAGTAACTTTAAAAAGGTCTATTTAGTATGTCCAAAATACTCGAAAAAAGAATTTATAGAATATAATAATACTTCACTAATAGAAATTAATTCAAACCCGTCTATTAAAAAATTTATTATTGAAACTTTAAATATATGTCAGCATATTGATTTGTTTCTCAAAATACTAAAAATAAACCCTACAGCATTACATTTTTTAGATAATCACCCTTGGAGTATATTGTATGCGCTAATATTTAAACTTCTAGGTTATAAAATAATATTTACACAACACGATCCAATTCAACATACTGGAGAACCCAGAGGAAATATACAGGGAATTATAAATAAAATACAGATGAAATTGGGAGACTATATAATAATTCATAGCGAATTTTTAAAAAATATGGTTTTAAAGAAATTTAATATTTCAAAAAACAAAATTATTATTTACCCACATGGGCATTATGCATTTCTATTAAAATATAAAAAAGATAACATTAGGGAAGAACCCTATACTATATTATTTTTTGGTAGAATTTTAAAGTATAAGGGTTTGGATTTACTACTTAAATCTTTATTGATTTTAAAAGAGGAAGGATGTAAATTTAAACTCATTATTGCCGGTGAAGGTGATTTAAAACCTTATAAAAAACTAATAAACAAACTTAAAGAATATATTGAAATACATGATAAATATATTGCGGAAGAAGACATTCCTTATTATTTCCAAAAGACATGTTTAGTGGCCTTAACATACCACGATGCTACGCAAAGTGGTATAATTCCTATTGCTTATCCTTTTGGAAAACCGGTAATTGTCACAAAAGTTGGGGGTTTGCCTGAGGTTGTTATAAATGGGAAAACCGGATATATAGTTGATAAGAATCCAGAAGAAATTGCAAAATCGATAAAAAATATACTATACAATCCATCCGTTCAAGATGAAATGAAAGAAAATTGTAAAAAAGCAACTTATGAACTTATTGATTGGATTGAAAACATTAAAAAAATTTTATATATTTATGAAGGGTGACGCATATGGTATTACCAGAAGTGATAAAAGATTCAATATTATTCAAAAAAATATATTACGGTTTCTCAATAGGGACTAAATTAGTGAATTTAAGGGGAGTAAATGTTAAAGTAAAAAGACAGATTTTCAACAAATATGCAGAATTTAATCCAGAGATAGAAAATTATATTAAAAAAAGGGATATTAATAAAAATGATATTGTTCTGGATATTGGTGCTTATGTGGGATACTTTACTTTATATGCTGCTAAAAAAGCAACTAATGGGAAAGTAATCACGTTTGAGCCCATTCCTTGGAATTATAAAATCCTAACTGACAACATCAAATTAAACAAATTAAACAATGTGGAACTTCATAAATTAGGAATTAGTAATATCAAGAAAGAAATTAGATTTATAGGAAAAGGTGGAAGTTCCAAAATTGAAATGGAAAAAGGTGATTTAATAGTACCTGTTACATCTATTGATCTTTTTTTAAAAGATAACTCTATCAATTACAAAGATGTATCTTTTGTTAAGATGGATATAGAAGGTGAAGAAGTTAATGCAGTTGTTGGTGCAAGAAATCTAATAAAAAAAGGATCCGCATTCTGGGCAATTGCATCATACCACAATGTAAACGGCAAACAAACATATGAATTTTTAGAACAATATTTTAAAAAATTTGGATATCATGTTTTTACCGAAAAAAAAGGCCATATGACTACTTATGCATGGAAGTGAATAAATTTTTTCAGAATACAATTAATTAACCAATAATAACCAACAACATAAATATGATCTGGGACTCACAAATAAGAAGCTTAATACTCAAGTAAACTTTGTAAAAATTTTAACAAAGTCTTAAGAATGAACTTTAAAATATGGCATTAATAAATATTTCAATATTGCAAGAGGGCTTAAAAATAATAAATCGATCACATATTAGTAAGGGGGTGAAAAAATTAGCAAGTTTAAAAAAAAAGAAGAAATTATATTTATTCTAAATTCTGATTTTGGTGTTAGGAATACCATTGGAGCCAGGGCATTACCAATAGCAAATGAAGTCTCCAAAAATAATAATTTAACTATATTATGTAGAGGATATAATAAAGATTTAAAAAAGGAGTTTAATATTGTCCAATGTTTTCCTTATGCTGATTTTATTATGAAAGTATTTACGGCAATTCCCATATATATTTCAAAAAATTTTCCAGCAGGAAGAGTAAAAAATGATATTTTTGAATATTTTACGGTAAGAAAATTAAATAAATTGAAAAATATTAGCATAATTCATTCATGGGATTATTTGCCGAATATATATAACCATGTAAAATCTAAAAACAAAAATATGGTAGTAATTCAGGATGCGACTATGGCACTTCCAAATATTCTTACAAACAAAGAATTATTTGATTTAGTTGGAAAGGACAAACTTGAAACACCAAAATATGTAAAGAATTCTTTAAAATATATTGATTATTATGTTGTTCCATCGGATTTTGTGAAAAAATCATTAATTAATGAAGGAATTAATGAAAATAAAATTTTTGTAGTACCTTTTGGAGTAGATATAAATAAATTCAAACCTAATGAAAAAGATTATAATGAGTCATTTAAAGTCGCATTCTCAGGGAATGTTAATAGTCGAAAAGGTATTCGATATTTAGTTCAAGCCTGGAAGGAATTGGATTTAAATGATGCTGAATTAAATATTTACGGCAGAGTTTACCCGGAAGTTAAAAAATATCTTAAAGATGCTGAGAAATACAATATAAGGTTGCATGGTTTTGTAAATAATCTACACGAGGAACTTCTAAAAAATCATGTTTATGCGTTTCCTTCATTACTAGAAGGTTCTGCAAAATCAATTTATGAGGCATTAGCATGCGGACTACCGGTTATAACCACTGCAAACTCCGGAAGTATTGTTGAAAATGGTTTAGATGGTTTCATAATCCCTACACAAGATGTTGAAGCTTTAAAAGAGAAAATTTTATTTTTTTACAATAATAGAAACAAAATCGAAGAGTTTGGAAAAAGGGCGAGAAAAAAGGCTGAACAACATACTTGGGAAAACTATGGAAAAAGAGTTAATGAAATTTATAAACTGGTGAATGGTGATGACTAAGATTTTATATGTCCATAATGCAGATTTTTCAAAACCATGTGCAAATAGGATTCAAGTTTTAAACATGTGTAAGGCATTTAGAAAAATTGGGCAGGATATTACTCTTATGAGTTTTAATAATGATAACTATAATATCAAAAAAATTTATAATGAAGATGTTGATTATAATACAATTTCTTTGAAACCTTTTATAAATTATTATTTTAGAAGTTTGTTGTTATTCTTGAGATTTTTAAATATAAAAAATAATTATAATTATGTTTATACCAGGGATTTAATATTTGCTTTTTTAGTTTCAAAATTCTTTAAAAATAAGAAGGTAATTTATGAATTGCATGATTTATCAAATGGTAAGTTGTGGCACCTTCTATTTAAACAAACTTTTAAAAATTTACATGGATGTGTAGTTATCAGTAAAGGTTTAAAAGAAGAATTAATAAAAAATGATTTTAATGATAATAAAATACATGTATTACATGATGGTGTAGATTTAGATAAGTTTGATGTTGATATTTCAAAAAATGAGGCAAGGAAAATATTAAATTTACCAAAAAATAAAACGATAATATCATATACAGGAAGTTTGCAGAAATGGAAAGGATATGGAACATTTTTAAAATCTTATGGCTATTTAAAAAATAAAGAAAATATTGTTTATTTGGTTGTTGGAGGTAATGAAGAACAAGTGATTAGGTTGAAAGAAAAATATAATAATAAAAACATTATTTTTGTTCCTTTTATTGAAAATTCTAAAATTCCTTTATTTTTAAAAGTATCAGATATTTTAGTTATCCCAAATTCTTCTAAATATGAAATTTCAGTTAAATATACTTCCCCGTTGAAGTTATTCGAATACATGGCGTCAAAGAGACCTATTATAGCAAGTGATTTGCCAAGTATTGGGGAGGTCGTTAGTGAAGATGACGTTCTGTTTTTTAAACCAGATAATGAAAAAGATTTAGCGCTAAAGATTGAAGAACTTATAAATGATAATAGAATGCAAAATAAATTAGTAAATAATGCATTTGAGAAGGTTAAGGAATATACTTGGGAAAAGAGGGCTAAAGAGATTATCTCTAAGTGTTTGGAGGGAAACTATGAAATTAATTTTAATTAATATTACCAGTACATTGAATAAAAATTTAATGCCACATTTAGGTTTAGGTTATGTAGCATCCTATGTGGTTTATCAAAAATTAGCGGATGTGGATATTATTGATTTAAGTTTTTATGAAAATCCGTTTGAGATGTTAATTAGAGAATTGGATAAAATTAAAAATAAAGGACTAAAAGATGAAGAAGTTGTTTTTGGAATATCCATGAACACCCACAATAGATATTCCGTCAAAAAAGCATCGGAAATAATTAAAAGTAAATTCAAGAATTCATTGGTATTTAGTGGAGGGCCACACATCACATTAGAACCAATGGATACATTAAAAAATTGTAGGGCAATAGACATAGGGATAATCGGAGAAGGTGAATTAACTGTTTGCGAATTACTTAAAGAATTAAAAAATAATAGCTTAAAAGATAATATAGACAATATTTTGGGAATTGTATATAGGGATGGAGAAAATATAATTGTAAATCCAAGAAGATCTAGAATAAAAGACTTGGATAAAATACCATTTCCTGATAGGGATGCACTAAATGTAAAAAAATTTCCACCATTGCATATTCCCGGAACCAATCCAAAAGAAGTTAAGGGTACTAATATGATTGGTAGTAGAGGATGCCCATACAAATGTGTATTTTGTTCTGTGGCTGATCAATGGGGTCGTCAAACAACTTTTAGATCGCCTGAAAATATAATTGAAGAAATAGAATTGGTATATAACAAATACGGATATAATGGCATATACTTCTTTGATGACACATTTACATTATCGAAAAAAAGAACAGTTGATTTTTGTAATCTTATGATTGATAAAAATTTAAATGAAAAAATTTCATGGTTTTGTGAAATAAGGGCAAATACTGTAGATTATATCTTATTAAAACTAATGAAAGAAGCAGGATGCACGGGTGTTGCAATGGGTGTTGAATCTTCTAATCAATGGTTGTTAGACAATGTTATTAAAAAGGGAATTACTATTGAACAAGTTAAGAATGTTATAAAATGGTGCAATGATTTAAACATACATCTTAAATGTTTTTTTAGCATAGGTCACCCCGGGGAAACTTTTAATATGGCATTAGAAACATTAAAGTTCCGGGATGGTATAAGATGTAGTGAAAAAGCAATATCATTTATGAAAATTTATCCAGGAACCCCATTATATAATATTGCAAAAGAACGAGAAATAATCCCAAAGGAGTTTTCATGGTTTAAGCATTATGACAATCTTGAATGGCAATCTTATGACATAAATGTAGGTAAATATACAGTACCCGTGTTTAGGGATAAAATGGACGAAAAAGATTATGCAAAACTAATGGCTTATTTAAATAAAAATAATTCATTAATAAAAATTATTGGGGAAAATATAAATCGTATTAATTCTCGAAATTTTATTAGATACTTGGTGTTGGGCAGCATATTTATCAAAAATAAAATATTATTCAAACTTAATATCACAAAATAAAACGTGCGCTTTCAAGTTAGATAAAAAGATAAGCGGGATAATATGAGTCTTAAAAAAATTGTAATTAGTAAGTATGTCGTCATTAAAAGTAATTTAAGAAAAATTAAATATTGGAAATATATAAAATTTGGTAAAGGAGTATATCTTGATGGAAAACTGATTATACGCGGGAGTAACAATATAGAAATCGGAAATTATTCAAGATTAAGTGAAGGCGTTGTTCTAAATGCAAGAGATAAAATAAAAATTGGTAAATATTGCCATATTTCATCGTATGCTCAATTGCATACTGGAGGTCTGGACCTAACTAGACCTTACACGAGTAGACCCCATATAAGCAAACCAATAATAATAGAAGATGGAGTATGGGTATGTTCTGGGGCCATTATACTTCCAGGGGTGAAGATAGGTGAAGGTAGTGTTATAGCCGCAGGAGCCGTTGTTACTAAAAATGTCCCACCTTATGAACTGTGGGGAGGGGTTCCTGCAAATAAAATAAGAAGTCTAAAATAAGGGGTAAAAATGAACAAATTAAAATTTTTATATTTGGACAAAAAATTTAGAATACCAAGGATATGGTCAAATAATGAGCTTAAAAAATTTGCACATTTATTTCATGGCAAGGTCATTAATGTCAGTGGTTGGAAAGATATCGACAAAGAAGGAAAAAGATATATGGATTATTTTATACATTCATCAGAATATTGGATTTCAAATTATGAATCGGAATTTAGGGGATTCCAGGGGAATTTGGAAAATGAGATATTTCTAGATTTAACAAAACCTTTGCCTGATGAATTAAAACAAAAGTTTGATGTGGTATTTAATCATACAACATTGGAACATATATTTGATATATTCATAGCATTTAAAAACTTATGCGAATTAAGCAAAGATGTAGTTATAGTAGTTATTCCCTTCCTTCAAGAGCAACATGCAGAGTATGGCGATTATTGGAGAATTACACCACTTGCCATTGAAGAACTTTTTAGAAGAAATAATATGAAACTGATTTATATAAATTTCAATGATTGGAGTAATGGCAGTATTTATATTTTTGCAATAGGTTCGAAATATCCTGAAAAATGGAAACAAATATTGGAACATTCGGATAATAGATTAAAAGATATAGATAAATATTTTATTGGAAAGAAAATAATTAAAAATTCAATAGTGCGGTATTTAATAATAATTCTTAATAAGATATATAATAAATTAAAAAATAAATTACTTGCAGTACTTGAAAAAAAATAGAAATGTGATTACCATTACAAATGACCTATGAATAATTCTTGCCATAATTGCTCCTAAAAGTCCATAAAAATAAATTCCAATTAAACTTAGTACTATTAATAATATGGCAGAGTAATTATAAAATTTATTTATTAAATCTCCTTTTTTTTCTTTTATTAAATAATTAAATGGCAATATGTATAACATAACTATAAAACTCATATGGTATAACATACTTAACCATACATAGTCATAGTATTGTATGTAAAACCATTTAAAGATGAAAGGGGCAACTACCCAATAAATTAAAATTAAAAAAACAACAACTAAAAAAAACTTTTTAAAATGTTTCATTAAATCCTTTTTGCTCAAATCCTGGGAGGCAATTTTAGGCAGTAACATGGGCGTAAATGCATTTGCTAACATTTTAATCTGATTTGGAAGTAATGTAACAATTTTAAAAATGGCTAAACTAGAAAATCCTAAAAAATAAGCGATAACCAAACTATCAAAGTTGTTGGCAATATTTGAAAATGCCTGAGAATAACTAATATTTTTTCCAAATTCGATACTATGTTCATCAATTTCATTATTTTTTACATATTTTTTAACATAGAATAAACTAAAATATCCATTAATCAGGATTTGAACTAAAACAGTAATTACAGAAATCCAAAAAACACTCTCTGTAAAGAATACTACGGCAACTATTAAAATTGTTGAAATAATGTTAAAAAAAGAAGATAATTTAGTCAGAATATCGAATCTTTTTTTACCATTTAATAATGCGGAATAAAATCCAGAAATGGAATAAAAAGGAAATAAAGACGACAATATTAAAAATATTAATGTTAAATTAAATCTTCCAAAGAAGTATTCATGAACAGAAACGCATAACAATAATAAACCGCCCAGCCAACTCCATTTAAAAACATCTTTCAGAGCTCTAAAATATGTTCCTTCATAACCTTTTGCAACTGCCTGAACAACTGCAACACCCATTCCTGGAAGTGCAAAAATCCCTGCAATACCTAAAACTGTCATTACAAAACTATACTCTCCAAAAACTTCTTTTGACAGCAAATTAGCAAAAACTATACTTAAAATAAACCCCTTTAAAGTTCCGAAGAATTGTCCAATACTTAACCAAAACCCTCCTTTTATAAAATATGGAAGGTCCAAACCTACCTTTGAAGAGTACTTTTTTGCAAGATTATATAATCTATCTTTTAAATTGTTGTAGTGTTTCTTTACCATGTAAATCCCGATTTCAAACTTTTGTTTATTTTTTCAATAATTTATTAAAAATCTTTTTATATTTTTCAACAGAGCTCTGCCAATTAAAATTATCTTTTATAAATTTTTTTGCATTTTTCCCGTAAATTTCTATTAACTCCTTATTTTTAATTAATTTAATAATTCCATTTTTAATTTGTTCGGGACTGTTATCTTTTAACAAAATACCTGTGTTTCCATCAATAACGACTTCATCCCCACCTTCATAAGGACTTGCAACAATTGCCTTTCCACAACACATGGCTTGCAACAATGAGCTCGACAAACCGCCACCCTTATAAGACGAGTGAATATAAATATCAGACGCTTTGACAATCCCTATTGCATCTTTAAAATCTTTTTTCCCAGTGAAATAAATGCTGTTATCCAAATAATCTCCTGAAAGTTTTTTAAGTCTTTCTAAGTCCTCACCATAACCTACAATAATTAAAACAGTTTTTTCTTTTATATTTTTTGGGAGCTCCTTGTATGCCTTTATAATATTTTCGACACCTTTCCATTTATACAGTCTTCCAACAAAACATAATTTTATTTTATCACGAGTATTGCGAGTGATATTAAAAACGGATAGGTTTTTATTATCTTTAAATTTTTTCTCAATATATTTATTTTTTTCAATACTTTCAATATATTCAATTTCTAATCCTCGATATATTATGGGAATGTTACTGTCATCAATAAAATTTTCTGTTATAAAATCCTTAACCGCCTTTGATATTGCTATAACATAGTCAGATTTTTTAAATATAAGTTTTCCAAGAACAATATCATACATATAAGCCATTTTATTTGTAAATTCACTCTCTAACTTAATAAACGCACTTCCATGTTCAACGTGAATCAACTTTTTCCTATTCAATCTAAATTTTGCAAAGAAAAATCCCAATAATGTATTTGAAAAAAATCGAGTCCTTGTCATGACAATATCAAAATCAATTTTGTATATATTAAAAAACATCTTCCAAAATTTAATATTAAAAATATTTGGGACAGGATAATTTGATATAATTTCGAATGCAGGATATCTATAAATTTTAACATTATTATGTTTTATTTCAAACTCTTTGTATTTTGGAATATTTGGTGCAAATACATAAATATCATAATTTTCATCCTTTGATAGATACTTAACAAATTCATCCACATGAGTTTCTAATCCGCCAATATGAGGAACATAATAACCTGGAAATATAATTAGTTTTATACCATTCATTTTATCACAATGAATATGACTGATTAACTTATATTTTATTCATTCTCTCCCCCATTCATCATTAAACCTTACAATATCGTCTTCCTCTAAATATTCTCCTGCCTGTATCTCAATAACTTCCAAAGGTATCTTTCCAGGATTTTCCAATCTATGTTTTAAACCACTTTTAACAAATGTGCTTTCTCCGCTTCTAACAAAATATTCCTCTCCTTCAACAACAACTTTGGCCGTACCTTTAACAACTATCCAGTGCTCACTTCTATGATGATGTAATTGGTAGCTCAGTTTCTTTTCCGGCAAAACTGTAATCCGTTTTATCTTATAAAATTGACCTTCTTCTAAAATTGTATAGTGGCCCCAAGGTCTATGAACCTTTTTATGGAATTTTGTTCTTTCATCATTTCTCTCTTTTAACTCTTTAACAACATCTTTAACCTTTTGAGAGTGTTCTTTTTTACATACTAATAAGGCATCTTTTGTATCAACGACAATTAAATCTTCTACTCCTATTAGAGAAACCAATTTCCCATCATGGATGTTTATTAAATTATTCTTAGAATCTATTAAAACATTCTCACCATATGTGACGTTTCCATGTTTATCCTTTTCAAATTCTTCATAAAATGCATCAAAACTACCTAAATCACTCCACTTTATATTTAACGGCACTACGGCAACTTTATCGGATTTTTCCATGATTCCATAATCTATTGAAATATCTGGGACATTTTCGTAAATTTCATTTATGTTGTCTGAGTTAAATGCCTGGTATACTTCTGGGCAATGTTTTTTAACTTCTTCTTCAAAAAGATCGGTTCTAAATAAAAACATACCACTATTCCATAGGTATCCTTTTTCTATGTATTCTTTTGCGGTCTCTAAATTAGGTTTTTCTTTGAATTCTTCAACTTTATATCCTATATTCTCCAATTTTTCGGAAGGGTTTATATAACCATAGCCAGTATGTGGTTTATTAGGTTTTATTCCAAATGTTACTATATAATTATCTGCTATTATTTCGCCTTTTTTTACTGTACTTGTAAACTCCTCCTCATCATCAATCAACTGATCGGATGGAAAAACCCCTACAACATCATCGCCATGATTTTTAATTTCTTTTACACCATAATAGATGGCTGGAAGGGTATTTCTTCCAACTGGCTCAATTAAAATGTTATTTTCGTTGAATTCATATCCCAATTCTTCTATCTGCCCAAGAACTATAAATTTATGCTTTTCATTTGTAATTACGTAGATATCGCTTATATCATCTGTTAAACCTAATGTTCTTTCAAAGGTCTTTTGAAATAAAGATTTTTTGAATTTTTTAAGTCTTAAAAACTGCTTTGGATAGTATTCACGGCTTAACGGCCATAATCTAGTTCCGCTTCCCCCTGCTAAGATAATAGATTTCATTTTTCCACCTAAATAATATCATTTATTTTAATTCATCTACAATATTTATACATTCAAATAAACTTTTAGCAATAAAATCTGCGTCTGTTTTCTCATTATCATCATGTAATATTCTTATGGTTTTACAACCTACGCTCTTTCCACAGATTATATCGCTCTCGCTATCCCCAATCATCCAACTCTTATTGAAATCTATATTCCATTTTTCTTCGGCTTTTAAGAGCATGCCATTTCCAGGTTTTCTACAGCTGCAAGTTCCATCCAAGTGTGGACAGTAAAAGATATCATCAACCTCTGGAAGAAGTTTTAGCATATAATTATGAACCGCCCTTAAATCATCCTCAGTCATGATACCTTTTCCAATTCCCTGCTGATTGGTAATTACTATTAACAAATAACCCATTTTTTTAAATTCAATTAATGCATCTTTTACCTTTGGCAATAGTTCGAATTCTTCTATTTTTTTAACATAATCCCCAATTAATCGTTTATTGATAACACCATCCCTATCTAAAAATATTACCTTATTCATCAAATAGCTCCTCCAAACTAACTGTTGCAGTTCCAACTTTTCCAACTACTATTGAGCTCGCTTTATTTGCCAACTTTACAGCATCAACTAAATCATACCCATGATCCAAAGCATAACCAAGTGTGGCAATATATGTATCTCCAGCACCTGAAACATCGTGAACTTCCTTAGCCTTTGTTGGAATGTGATAAATCTCTTCGTCAGTTGTTATTAAGGTTGAACCTTTCTCGCTTCTTGTGATTACAACGTTGGTGTTGTATTCATTTACCAGTTCTAAACCTGCTTTTTCCACATCTTCATCTGTATTTTCTATTCTCCTTTCAAGAATTTCGGAAGTTTCTTTTAAATTTGGTTTTATTAAATAGGCATTCTCGTAAAGATTAATATTATTTGGTTTTGGATCAACTAAAATCTTTCCCTTGAAGTGTTTTATTATATTATCCATTAAACTTTTAGTTATAAGCCCCTTGGCATAATCTGAAACAATTAAAATCTTGGGATTTAACTCCAATATCTTTTTAACAATAACCTTAGTATATTTACCATCCAATGGGTTTTTTTCCTCATGATCAACCCTAAGGAGTTGTTGATTGTATCCCAAAGCAACAAATCTGTGTTTTACGATTGTGGGCCTCCCATCTGTTAAAAAGAAGTACTTAATTCCATTCTCATCACATAATTTTCTGACGCATTCTCCAAATAAATCGTTATTACAGACACTCAACAAAAATGCATTATGTTTTAATGACATTACATTATTTGCAACATTCCCTGCCCCGCCGAGGGTATATTTTTCTTCAACAACACTCAACACCGGAACCGGAGCTTCAGGATTTATTCTCTCAACTTTTCCATAGGTGTATTTATCGAGCATTACCTCTCCCAAAATACATATCATGCTATCCCTTTTTGTATTTCTTTAAAATCCATTCTATAATATTTGTTGTAGAAAAACCTTCAACTAATGAAATTATTTTAACTTCTCCACCATAGCTTTTGATTATTTTTGCCTCAGGTAAATCCTCTTCCCGATAATCCCCACCTTTTACATGAGTATGGGGTTTTATTATTTTTATCAACTCTATAGGAGTTTCTTCATCAAATGGAACTACAAAATCAACAGGTTTTAAACTATCTAAAACTTCAACCCTTGATTCCAATGGGATGATGGGTCTTTTATCTCCCTTTATTTTTTTAATTGACTCATCGGAGTTAATACCTACTATCAAAATATCTCCAAATTTTTTAGCATCATTTAAATACCTGACATGCCCCTTATGAATAATATCAAAACATCCATTTGTAAACACTAGCCTACATCCTTGATTCTTTAACTCCAAAACAATATCTTTTAATAATTTTCTATTTTTGATTATCATTTTATCCCAATTACTTCATTAAGTTTTTTTCTACTTCCTCACAAATTATATGATATATTGTTAAATGACATTCCTGTATTCTTGGAGTATTATCTGATGGAACAATCAATGGTAAATCAACAATGTCCTTTAATTTTCCCCCTGATTTTCCCAACAATCCAATTGTATAAATTCCCATCTTTTTGGCAAGTTCTATGGCGGTTATAACATTTTCTGAATTTCCGCTAGTTGAAATTCCAACTAAAACATCTCCTTCATTACCTAATGCTTCAACCTGTCTTTTAAAAATATTATCAAACCCATAATCATTCCCAATTGCCGTTAATATGGATGTATCAGTAGTTAATGCTATTGCTGGAAATCCATTCCTTTCCAGTTTAAACCTACCTACTATTTCAGCGGCAAAATGCTGAGCATCTGCTGCACTGCCCCCATTTCCACAGATTAAAATCTTGTTGCCATTTTTTAAAGCATTTGTTATTATTTCAATAGACTTTTTTAAATTATCTTCATTATTGGTAATAAAGTCTAACTTAACTCTAGCACTTTCTTCAAAATATTTTTTCATAAAATCACCCCTTCCCTAAAAACTCATACATAAGCTCATTACTCCAAGAACCAAAGTAAGTATGTTTACCAGTCAAGTTCATATGATTTAAAGTTAAGTTATATTTAAAATATAAGAGTTTTGGTACCCTTGCAAAGACATTTATTCTATATCCGTCTTCATTAAGTATAAAAAACGGTTTTAAATAATCAATCTTAGGATTTGAGTAGGCAATATTCACCAGGGCAGGATAGTGCTCCGCTTTAATTGAGCCAAATACCCAACCTTTAATCCTATCCCAAATAGATTGTTTGATATAAATATACTGACAGGTAAATTTTTTATTATTATACTCGATGGTTGTATGGTTTATTTCCTTATCTTCCAACATTTTATTAAATAGGTTTATGGATTTTGCAAGATCCATCCTGTATTTTTTAACCAGATCCTCATCGGGCAGTTTCTGATAAACTATGGATTTTTCAATTTCCCCATGTTCGTTAATTTTTGATAATGCATTTAATTTTGAAACATACTCCTCAAGTTCAATGTTGTATTTTTTTAAATAATAACAATCCCCAAATACTAGCTTAGGAACATAATCAATAAATTCATTGGGGACTTTTTTTAATATCAAATACATTAGCTTATTTCCCAATTCAATCCTTTCAGAATCTTTTAAATCAAAATAAGTTTTTGATGGATTAAAACCGTTTTTCTTTAAAAAAACTATTGCCTGAGTTTCGCTTTTAAATAATGGCACTTCATTAAAGTACAGAATGGATTTAAACAGCGGATAGTTCTTCCCATACAACAACAAATCATGTTTTTTATATAATCCTACATACTCCAGTGAGCTCTCACACTCATTATTAAATTCCCTGTTCTTATAGAATTCATTTAATATCTCTGAAAAATATTTTATTTTACTATCATCGTGTTCATATTTACGTTCGATTCTTTCAAGTACTTTAGATAGCATAATTATAAATTGTTTTTAAATTTATATATGTATTATGCACATGATTATATGATTATATGTCTTAAGTATAGTCGTCCATGAGGTCAATATGGTGTATTATTTAGATATACTATGATTTATTTTGTATGATTAATTTAATAATTAGTAATATTCATTAATTTATAGGTGGAAAAATGAAGTTATTTGGAACTTCGGGAATAAGGATGAAAAACCTTGACCCAAAAATTGCATACGAAGTAGGATTTGCGTTATCAAAGAAAGTTAACAACGTTGTAATTGGACGGGATACTAGAACAACCGGGCAACTAATAGAAAGTGCATTAATAACCGGTTTACTAAATGGAGGATGTGAAGTAACAACAATAGGCATGGCTCCAACGCCAGTTCTAGGATTTTCAACAAGAAATTATGATACTGGAATCATGATTACTGCATCCCACAATCCCCCCGAATATAACGGGATAAAACTATTTAATAAAGATGGAACTGCATTTAAACCTGAGCAGGAAAGTCAGATAGAAGAAATTGTTTTTAACGAGAATTTTAAAAGGGCAGATTGGAACTGTGTTGGTAAAGTTTGGAAAGATGAAACTGCCATTAAAAAATACATGGATTTTATTTTGGAGAATATAGATTTAAACAAAAAACATAACGTTGTTGTGGATTGCGGTAATTCTGCAGGCTGTTTGGTTTCTCCATATTTATTTACTGAAGTTGGATGTAAGACTTTATCCCTAAATTCTCATGTAGATGGTAGATTTATAGGTAGGATGCCAGAACCTAATAAAAAGAACTTAATCGAAACCATGGATATTATTAACGGGCTGAATAGTAAGGGCAGGGATTTCATAGGGATAGCTCACGACGGCGATGCCGATAGAATGATAGCAATAGATGAAAAAGGTAGGTTAACAGATTTTGATAAGTTGTTGGCAGCATTTTCAAGGTACCTCTGTGAAGCTAACGTAGTCAAAAAAAGCAAAAAGATCATAATCACAACAATAGATGCATCAATGGCTATTGAAGAATACTTAAGTGATTTAAATGCTGAAGTAATTAGAACAAAGGTTGGAGATGTTGCAGTCTCAGGAGCTCTTGAAAAATATGATGCTATTTTTGGTGGAGAACCTTCTGGAACATGGATACATAGGGATGTGCATTTAACACCAGATGGGATACTCTCTGGATTGAGAATCCTGGAAATGATGGAATTTTACGATAAAAAATTATACGAGATAATGGACGAAGTCCCATCCTATGTAAATTTAAGGGAAAAATTAAACTGTCCGGACGAGAAAAAGGGAAAGGTTATGGATTATGTTGTTGAAAATGGAGAAGGAGCATTTAAAACAACTCCTGAGACCATAGACGGTGTAAGGTTTAGTTTAGAAGATGGCTGGATATTGATAAGGCCTTCTGGAACAGAACCTTATGTTAGAATTAGGGTTGAGGCAAAGAATAATAAATTTGCAAAAGAGCTCCTAGAAAAAGGTATGAACTTGGTAAAAAAAGCTTTAATTAATAAATAACTAATAAATACATTATATTTGGTGATTAAATGGATGCTGTGATTTTGTGTGCAGGAAATGGGACAAGATTGATGCCATTGACAGAAAATAGACCAAAACCAATGATTCCAATTGCAGGAAAACCTATTTTAGAATGGATTGTTGAAAAAATTGAAGATTTTGTTGATAACATCTATTTAATCGTTAAATACAAAAAAGAGATGATAATAAGATATTTTGAAGGAAACAGAAAAATCAAGTTCATAGAGCAGAAGGGATTTGATGGTACTGGATACGCTGTTTTAATGGCAAAAGATTTTATTGATAACGATTTTTTAGTCTTAAATGGGGACGTTATCTTTGAAGATGATTTAAAGGATTTTATAAAATATAAGAACGCCATGGCATTGAAAGAGGTGGAAAATCCTAAAAACTTTGGTGTTGTAGTTGTTGATGATGAAAATAATATAACCGAGCTCCAAGAAAAGCCAAACAATCCAAAATCAAATTTAATAAATGCAGGTATTTACAAATTCGAACCTGAAATTTTTGAGATTTTAAAGGACATAAAACCATCTGAAAGAGGAGAGGTCGAATTAACCGATGCCATAAAGGAGCTCGTTAAGGATAAAAAAATAAAGGGCATTAAATTAAACGGTTACTGGAACGACATTGGAAGACCTTGGGATATATTAAACGCAAATACCTATTTTTTAAAAGACATAAAAACCAATATAAAGGGAGAAATCGGGAAAAACGTGGTTGTTGAAGGAAATGTAATTATAGAAGAGGGAGCAACCGTAAAGGCAAATAGTGTAATAGAAGGACCGGCAATAATTAAAAAAGGAGCCATAGTGGGACCTTTAGCTTATATAAGACCAAATACTGTTTTAATGGAAAATACCTTTGTTGGAAACTCTTCTGAAGTTAAGGGAAGCATCATAATGAAAAATACCAAAATACCGCACTTATCGTATGTTGGAGATAGCATAATCGGAGAAAACTGCAACTTTGGATGTAACACAATAACCGCCAACCTTAGATTTGATGACAAACCTGTTAAAGTGAATATAAAAGGAGATAAGGTCGAGAGTGTTAGAAAATTAGGGGTCGTAATGGGAGATAATGTAAAAACAGGTGTTCAGGTCTCATTTATGCCAGGGGTTAAAGTAGGAAGCAACTGCTGGATTGGAGCAAATTGTTTGATAGGCGAAGATGTTGAGAGAGGAGCTTTTGTTTATAAAAAGGAGGAAAAAGTGGTAAAAACTTTAAACTCGAGACAAATCACAAGGTGATTATTGACTCACGAAAACCTTTGGTTTTCGTCAAGAAATCAAAGGAGGAAAATTATGATCATCGGAGCAAAAATATCAAAAAATTTTATTGAAGTTAAAGATGATATTCAAATCCAGCAGTGTGGAATCGATTTAAGAGTTGGAAAAATCTACAAGATTGTTGGGAAAGGAACCATCGATTTTACAAATGAAAAAAGAGAGCTCCCTGAACATGTTGAAATTTTTGACTCTGAAAAGGATGAAAAAATCGATTTAGGTGTTGGAATTTATGCAGTAAAGGTTGCAGATAGGATAAAGGTACCTAACAATGCAGGAGGTTTTGCCTATCCAAGAAGTAGCTTGTTGAGAATGGGGGCAACACTTTACACCGCAGTTCATGACCCGGGATACGAAGGTTATCCAACCTATTTAATGCATGTTTTAAATCCTATTACAGTTTATAAAAACGCCAGAATTGCTCAAATAGTTTTTGTTGAATGTAACGAAGTTAACGGAGAGTACGAAGGAATCTATAACGAGAAAAAATAAAATAAAGCTATTTTTATAATTTTATTTCTTATATGGCCCTATTATTTATTTTTTAAAATGTTAAATTCATTCATCCATTCTCTGGGTTCTTCTAACCGTAAATGCAAAAAATGCAGGTAAAACAGCCCCACCAAGTATTGCTTCAGTTAATGCAACATCTGGAGCAAGTAACGAACTAAAAATATACGCAAGTCCTAAACCGCCCAAACCCGTTAAAACTACACATTTAATCAAGTCCTTTTGAATTAGAGCTCCGATGTATGACATCAATACAATGGCCATTATAAATATTTCCAAGTATATGCTCATTTTTCCACCCTATTCTTGTTTAGCTCATCGTAATAATCGGCGTTGGCAATTGCGTGAGCTGCAAATGGACAGAGTACTAAGTAAATTAAAGCCAATAATGGTTGATTTAAAACCAGAAGTATAACAATACAAGCTATGTCAATAACTCCTGCGATATGCAACCTTGCATAGACCATGTTTTTTCCGTCTTTTTCAATCCAAAGCCTTATTGAGGCGAGAATTATGCCTATTGAAGCAAGTATTAAAACGATATCTTCGAGCATTGTTCCACCATATAAATAATATTAACAAGATGATAAAATCAATATTATAATGATTAATCATTATAATTTTTACATATAAATATTTATTGAAATAGCATCTAAAAAATATTCAAAGAATGGGGTAAATAGAACGGTGGTATTGTGGAAATTTATATTTTGTTTGCAGTAGTTGTGTTGTTATTTTTAATTATATATATTATTGTTAAAATACAAAAATTTAAAAAAATCTCTAAAACAGCTAACATATTGTACAATGCCAAAATGAACAGAAAACTTAACTTAAAATCAAATAGAAAGATTATTTATTTTGCATTGATATTTAATTTGATCATACTTATTAGAAATATTATGGAGTATTATCATGGATCTGAGGTTGTTTTGTCAGTTGTGCTTAATTTTGGAGCAGTAGTAATTCTAGTATTTTCGATATTGGTTCTTGAACATGCTGTCAATAAGAAAAAATTTATTGAAGTACAAATAAGCGATAAAGGTATTCTTAGTAATAAAAAACTTGTTTGGTGTTGGAATAATTTTAAAGGATATTTAAAAAAGGGGGAGTATGTTGTATTGAGACCAAAATATATCGCTTGGGTGGTCGGCGATATTTATTTATTAAATGAAGGTGAGCTCGAAAATATTATTAAGAATTATTTAAAAGAAATGGATTAAATTGGGAGAATTATGGATTTGTTTGGTATAGATGTATTTTTACTATCGATAATTTTTTTATGTTTTGCAATACCTACAATTGTGGGCATTATTTATTATCGAAATTATAAAAAAGCTAAGAAATCGTGGAAAGTCCTTTATTCAACAGAAATTGACATGTTGGAAAATATGAAGTATAATTTAAGGAAAAATAAGGAGTTTTTAGCTATTATGGTGCTCTTTGCAATTTCATCAATTTTCATAATATCTATGTCAATTTATACTATAATCCTGCTATTAATCGTATTTAGTTTTGAAAAACTAAGGATGAGAAAAATAGATATTTGTGATAAAGGTATCCTTTTAAACGGAGGGATGGAATATTGGAAAAATTTTGAAGGATATAAAAAGAATGGAGATTATATTTATTTAATTAGAAAATATCCAATATCTAAATATGTATTGTCCTTAAAATATAATAAAGAACTTGAAAATATTGTTAAAAACTATTTAAAAGAAATAAATTAAAATAATTATTTTTCTACAAAATTTAATATATCTTTTAATCATACTATTTTATGAAGCGTATAGTTTCATAGCTTTTATAATTTTCATAATATTTACGGTGAGATGTTTATGATTTCAAACAGATGTAAAAATATAGAACCTTCAGAGATAAGAAAAATATTCAACATGGCTACTGAGAGCTCGATAAATTTAGGGATAGGAGAACCAGATTTTGATACTCCAAAACATGTAATAGATGCTGCAAAAAAAGCTTTAGATGAAGGTAAAACCCATTACACCCCAAACAATGGAATTCCAGAACTTAGGGAAGCCATATGTAAAAAGTTAAAAAATGACAACAACTTGGATGTAGATTTAAACAATATTATGGTTACATGCGGAGCTTCTGAAGCTCTTATGTTGTCGGTCATGGCTCTTGTAAACAAGGGGGACGAAGTTTTGATTCCAGATCCAGGTTTTGTTTCATATAAATCACTAACTCAGCTCTACGAAGGGAAAATAGTTCCAATGAACCTTGATGAGGAGTTTAAGTTAGATATTGAAGAAATTAAAAACAGTATATCCGATAAAACAAAGTGTATCATATTAAATTCACCATCCAATCCAACTGGAAGGGTCATGGATAAGGAAGAGATAAAGGCAATTTGTGAAATAGCCGAAGATAAGGATATTGTTATAATTTCAGACGAAATTTACGAAAAAATAATTTACGACAAAAAACACCACTCTCCTATGGAATTTACCGATAACTGTATTTTAATAAATGGATTTTCAAAATCCCACTCAATGACTGGCTGGAGAATAGGTTATTTGGCAGTTAACGACAATTTAAATGAGAAATACGATATAATCGAAAACATGGTCAAAGTACATCAGTACGGTTTTGCATGTGCTACATCCTTTGCCCAGTACGGAGCTCTGGCTGCTTTAGAAGGTAGTCAAAAGTGTGTTGAAGATATGGTAAAGGAATTTAGGAGAAGAAGGGACTTAATAGTAAATGGTTTGAAAAACTTCTTTGATGTTGTAATTCCTGAAGGGGCTTTCTATGTATTTCCAAATGTTGGTGAACACGGCTCTGGAATGGAAGTTGCTCAAAAACTCATTGAGAATAAAATATTATGCGTTCCAGGTATTGCCTTTGGTAAAAACGGGGAGAATAATGTTAGATTCTCGTATGCTACAAAGTATGAGGACATAGAAAAAGCACTGGAAATAATGGAGAAATTATTCTAACTTGATTAGGTGATACCATGATTATTAAAATAAAAACCAGAATAAAACCAACGGAAGACATAGAAAAAATCAAAAAGGCTATGGTTAACATTTTTCCCGATGTAAAAATTGCGATAGAAGAAGATGAAAAATATATTCTAGGGGAAGCCACTGACATAAGTAGGTTTAAAGAACTTATAAGAAGTCAGGCCATACTAGATACTGCAAGAATGATACTAGAAAAAGGTATAAGAAAGAAACATTCTGAACCATATTTAACAACATTCAAAATAAACAAACAGGCGGCATTTGTAAATAACCTAAATTTCGATGAAGATATCCACGGTGGAATGAAAATAAAAATAATTGCAGAAGAAGGGGAGGACTTAATGAAGATAATAAAGGATATTGCACCTAGAACCAAAAACGGTGTAATTGTAGATGAGGATGAGCTGGAAGAACAATAGATAAAAAGTTAGAAGTAATTAAATGTAAACCATATGCTGGCTGTGTTATATTGTATAAATGTTTAAATTAAATTGGTGAAAAAATGATGAGATATGTGGCTTATAAGATTCATCCTGAAGAGTTCTTGGAAAATGAAGTTGTTGGAAAAACAATTACAATAGAAAATAAAAGAATACACAGGGTAAGAGTACTGGGGGAAGTTAAAAATGTCAATATTTCAAACATTACAACATTTGAATTAGATGGTATATTAGTTAAAGATTTTGAAAATAAATCTACAGATATTAATGATGGAGATTTTTTAGATGTAATAGGCAGAGTCGGAGAGTATGAAGGTCAGAAATACATCGCCCTGGAAATTTATAAAAAGAGAAACGAAAATAGGGAGAAATGGAGGGAATTAAGAAATATAGAAATAGAAAAAACAAGAAAATACCTAAAGGATGAAGAAACACCATCCTACGAAGGAGCCATGGATGCTGAAAAATCAATAGAAAATGAAGTTTTAGAAGATCTTTATGGCGAATTTGATACTAAAGACTTAATATTGGATATAATAAGAGAAAATGATGAGATCTCATATGAAGAACTTTTAGAAAAATTAAAGATAGATGAGGATGAGCTAGATGATTTGCTCTCCGAATTAAAAGAGGATGGAGAAGTATATGAGCCATCTCCAGGTAACTATAGAATACTTTAAAAATATTTCGTCAATCTACTGTAGCAAAGCTACAGGAATTGAAGCAAATCAAAGATTTTCATCGAGAGTTGAATAATCTATGATTATTCAACTAAACGACAAAAACGACGTATAATGTTGGTGTGTTGGTATGAAGAAAATATATGCGTTCTCGTTAATAGCCTTTGTAGCGGTTATTGCATTGATACTTGGCGGCATTTTAATGATATTGTCGTCTGAATCAGATTTTGGGGACGGAAACATTGCCGTTATAAATCTTGACGATATGATAGTTTCAAAGACTGAGGATTCAGGATTATTTGGTGAGATTCAACCTGATGTAAATGACTATATCAATTTATTGGAAGAAGCCGAAAATAACGACAATATTGATGCGGTGATTTTAAGGATTAATTCACCAGGTGGAGAAGTTATAGCAAGTGAGAAACTTGCAAGAAAGATAAAGGAAGTCTCTGAAAAAAAGACCGTTGTGGCATACATTGAAACTTTAGGAGCATCTGGTTCGTACATGGCAGCAGCTTCTACTGATTACATCGTAGCTGAAAAGCACTCTATTGTAGGTAGTATTGGGGTAAGGATGGATATTGTTCATTATTATGGTTTAATGGAAAAACTCGGTGTAAATGCAACAGTTATAAAGGCCGGGGAATATAAAGACATAGGGTCACCATACAGACCAATGACTCCT
Organism: Methanothermococcus thermolithotrophicus DSM 2095; assembly: GCF_000376965.1. NCBI lineage: Archaea > Methanobacteriati > Methanobacteriota > Methanococci > Methanococcales > Methanococcaceae > Methanothermococcus > Methanothermococcus thermolithotrophicus. The sequence goes on from NZ_AQXV01000055.1 coordinate 179,115, forward strand.
GAAGAAAAGGCATACTTGGAAAAAATGATAAATGAAACCTACCTAGACTTTGTTAAATGGGTTGCAGAAAATAGAAACATGACACTAAACGAAACTTTAAAGGTAGCCGATGGTAAGATATACAGTGGATCGGATGCTCAAAAAGTTGGTTTAGTGGACGAGGTAGGAACCGAGGAAGACGCCATTAATGCAGCTGCTAGGCTGGCAAACATAAGTTCTCCAAAAACTGTTGAATACAATCCAGCAGATTCTTTAGGTTTATTTGGTGTAGTGTACAACTTAGGATACGGTATTGGCAAGGGTTTTGGAGAAACCATGAATATGGCAGAAAAGTTTAAATCATACAATTTGTACTATTAATTCAATTTTATTTAGAGTGGTGTGCAATTCAATAAACTAATCAATATATTATAATTGAATAGTTTAATAAATAAGCCCATTTAATAACAATGTATGTTTGTGATTAAATAAAATACCCGTATTCGTTAGTTAAGTAAGTAATGCACACCACTATATTTTCTATTTTTTTTAGGTGTAAACATGATAGATGGAATAATTTTACTTTTATCTGGTTTGATACTGTTATCCTATGGAAGTGACTGGTTTATAGTGGGTAGCTCCAGAATAGCAAAATATCTAGATATTTCAAATTTTGTAATTGGAGCTACGGTAGTGGCATTTGGAACTTCCCTACCTGAGATCGTTACAAGCATCTATGCGGCATATACAAATTCGCCAGATATTGCTATAGGAAACGCCTTAGGTAGCTGTATAGCAAACATTGGGCTTGTATTGGGTATTAGTGTTTTAATATATCCGGTTATGGTAAAGAGTAAACCAATTATAACCAACAGCTATTTGTATTTAATATTCACGATAATAATAACCATACTTGGATACAACGGATTTTCAAGAATAGATGGCATTTTGCTTCTCCTATTGTTATTTTATTACCTAAAGCACACCATTAAGAATGGAGGGGCTTGTGAAGAAGAAGTCGATACATCCATAAGTACAGTTAAAGCCGTTGTTTTTCTTGTAGTTGGGTTGGCTTCAGTTGTTTTTGGAAGTCACCTATTTGTTGAAGGTGCAAGAAACATTGCAAGCTACTTAGGAATCTCAGAAAAGATTATTGGATTTACACTAGTTGCAGTTGGTACTTCCCTCCCTGAGCTCGCAGTTTCGATTTCTGCAGCAAGAAGGAAATTAGGGGATATAATCCTTGGAAATGTTGTAGGAAGTAACATGGCCAATATATGTGGAGCTCTAGCTCTTTCATCCGTAATTACCGATTTACCTTCTGTAAAGTTTGAACTGGCAATAAATATAATTCTGGTAACACTTATGGTCTTATTCATGAATAAAAGTAAAATTAAATTAAGTAAGTTAAATAAAATACATAGATTGGAAGGATTGATACTACTTGCGATATACTTTATATTCATAGTAAAATTAACTGGAATATTTTAATATATACAATAACTTAAAAATAAAACCGTGAAACTATGAAAGCCGTAAAAATTAAAGTTATGAGATTAAATGGTTTTGAAGAATACGAAGTTCCAGAAGGATTAACTGTAATCGATGCCTTGGAGTACATTAACAAAACCTATAATAAAAACATTCATTTTAGGGCCTCATGTAGGGCAGGGCAGTGTGGGAGCTGTGCAATGACAATAAATGGAGAACCAAAGCTCGCATGTAAAACTAAAGTAGAGGATGGAATGACAATTGAACCTTTAAGAGGATTCAATGTTGTTAAAGATTTAATTGTGGATAGAACGCCGTATTATAAAAAATTGAGTAATTTAAGAAATTATGTTGAAAACTACTCACAACAGGATACCAAAAAGTTAGATGAACTGGAAATACTGGATAAAATTTATCCCTGCGATATAAAAGATTTTAAAAAAGTCAGAGGATGTATCGATTGTCTGAGCTGTCTCTCAATGTGTCCAGCAAGGAAATTCTCAGATTATCCAGGACCTACCTTCATGAGACAGCTTGCAAGATTTGCCTTTGATCCAAGAGATGAAGCTGAAAGAGAAAAGGAAGCATATTTCGAAAACCTTTACAACTGTACGACATGTGGGAAATGTGTAGAGGTCTGCCCAAAAGAAATAGATATTGTACACAATGCAGTTGAAAAATTGAGGGAGCTCTCATTTAAAAAAGGTTATAATTTAGACAGTCATTTAGAAGTCAGAAAAAATATTTTAATAGGCAAAAGATCAGTAATAAAAGAAACCACACCGTTTTTAGAAGAAGTGGGCGGGGAATACCTTGTTCGGAGCTCCGAAGGAGCGGAGAGCTGCAAATCCCGAAGAGATTTGCTCAAAGATGAGAAAAATGAAAAAATGAGGGTTGCATTTTTCACAGGATGTTTAATTGACTATAGGCTTCAGGAAGTTGGTAAAAGTGCGATAAGGGTTTTAAACGCCCACGGGATTTCCGTTATAATTCCAAAAAATCAGGTCTGTTGTGGGTCTCCATGCATAAGAACCGGACAAACTGATGTAGCTGAAATGCTAAAAAAACAGAATTTGGAAACATTCAACAACTTGGACGTTGATGCAGTAGTTACGCTCTGTGCAGGCTGTGGAAGTACTTTAAAAAATGATTACAAAGAGAAGGAATTTAAAGTCATGGACATTACCGAAGTTATAAACAAAGTAGGGCTTATTGAATACAAACCTATTGACCTAAAAGTAACCTACCACGACCCATGTCACTTGAGAAGAGGTCAGAAAATATACAAGGAACCTAGAAAGATATTAAAAAGTATTCCAAAATTGAAATTTGTTGAAATGGAAATTCCTGACCAGTGCTGTGGTGCAGGTGGAGGAGTTAGAAGTGGAAAACCTGAGGTTGCATCTGCCATAGGAAGTAGGAAGGCAAAGATGATTTATGATATAGATGTGGATTACGTTATAACGGTCTGTCCATTTTGTGAGTATCATGTTAGAGATAGTTTGAAGAAGTTTAAAAAAGAGCATAATTTAGAAAAAGATATAGATGTAATGAATATTGTCTCTTTGCTGGATAAGGTGATTTAAAAAAAATAACTAAAAAAATATTAACTTATTGCTTTGGGACAGCTTCACCCTTTATTTTTTCTAAAACCTTTATTCCAAATATCTCAGTTTCTGGATACTGTCCATTTTCGTCTTTTTCAATAGCTTTAACCATATCCAAAATAGTTAAAAGTGCCACACTTACGCCTGTTAAGGCCTCCATTTCTATTCCTGTTTTGTATGTGGTTTTTACCTTAACCTCTACACCAATTTTATCCTCAAATATTTCAAAATCAACATTTACCGAAGTTATTGGTAGGGGATGGCACATTGGAATTAATTCTGAAGTCTTTTTCACGGCCATTATACCTGCAATTTGGGCAGTAGTTAGAACATCTCCCTTTATAACTTTTTTCTTTTCAATAGCTTCTATTGTTGATGGTTTTAGTTTTATACATCCCTTTGCAACGCAGGTTCTCTCTACATCATCTTTTTTAGAAACATCTACCATTTTTACTCCTTTTTCATCTACATGAGTTAGCATATTATCACTTTTAAAAATTAAAACTAATTGTGTATTTAATCCAATTAATCTTTGGATTCTTTTTATAATTTTAGTTTAAAATAGTTGTTCTCGTTAATAATGAATGCAATTACCAATAAATTAAATCGGCTATTAATTTTATTTTTTCTCTATTTTTAATTTAATTTTCAAAATTTAAACAATAATGATTAAAGATTGTATGTTAATTTATTTATTACCTCAGTTTGACGTTTTTCCAATGTTTCTGGTGTCCAATTTTCATATATTTTCACTTCATCATACATAAAATCAAAAATTCCGAACCCTCTTTTTTCCTGTAATTTTCTTAATTTTTCTATTTTTTCTTTAAAATTCAAATTTCTAAGTAATGAATTCTTTTTTCCGCTAATTAATACTAAATTTGCCAATTTATTCGTCCAGTATTCTCTTTCTTCTTCTGAAAAATTAGTCATCCATCGACTACCTTTTTTTGGTTTTTGAGGTAAGATATGTTCTATTGATATATTCTTGATATTTGACAAATGCACCATATGTTCCATATTTAAATAAGCATATTTTAATAATACAAATTTTGCATATTTCTTTTTATATATGTCTTCATTTAATGCTTCTTTTAGTTTTTCGTTATCTACTTTAAATATTTCCACGTCATTTAAAACTTCATTAGAGCTCTCACATTTGTATATTCTCTTTAAAATTTTGTTCATATTCTCTATTCTTTGAGTTGGGGTATATCCTAAAATCCAATCGCTTGAAAATTTATATTCTAATTTTTTAAGAAATTCTACAAGGTTATTTTTCAACATCGTTTCGTTTTCTCCTTTTTCATTTCTAAATCTATGCCAGAAATACAGTAAAGGAGGTATCCACTCATATGATTTAAGACCTATTTTCATTATTGTTATCAAATTTTTATAATCATTTTCTATCTTAAAATTATTTAATTCAATAAGTTTATCATATATGTCATTATATTCTTTTAATAAAACTATGGTTTTTTCTCCCTTTTCCAACATTCTTTTTTCATATATCTTATTAAATTCCTCATACAAGCTTTTTCTGGCTTTTTCTTTTAGAAATATTGCCCTGATAAATGATAAAAATCTATCAAAACTGTTTTCATCTGCAAAATAATTCTCCATATCCTCCCAGATTTTTGCATACTCTTCCCTTTCTTTTTCATTACCTATTTTCCCAATATTATTTGCCTTTAATATATCTGCATTAGTTAAAGGAATCCCTCTATTATTCAATACTGAAAACAACCTAAAAGCATCTGCTAAATTTCCTGTTGAAACGGTGATAAAAACTATATCGTTTAATAAAAACCTAATAAATTTATCTATTTGCTGCTGTTTTTTATTATCTTTGAAAAAGTCATGCATTCTTATTATTGCATTTGCCATATTTGATATGGAAATATTTTTTTCTTTTGTTAAATTATTTATCTCATCATTTTTTGTCCCATTTTCTGGTAGAATGTATTTTTTTATAAATTCTTTCTCAACATCCTTTCTTATTTTATATTCTATTTTTGTTTTTTCAGGTATATTCCCAAACTCATCTTCTTCCTGGTAAATTAACATGTTCAATCTTCTTTTAGCATTTTCATTGTCGGTTGTATCTCTTAAAACTGCCATTAATAACATAAGTGTTGTTAATCTTTGCTGACCATCTATTATGTCATAAACGGTGTATTTTATGCTGTTTTCTTCTTCACTTCTTTTACACAATACTAATGAACCTAAAAAATATTTATCTTCGTCATCATTTTCACAATATTCTTCATAAGCATTCCATAAATCATCTAACAACTCGTTTACATTATCTTTTTGCCATGAATAGGGTCTTTGATATTCCGGAACTGCAAACCAAAAATTATCGCCAAATAATTTATTTATATTTGCTTCGTTAGTTTCAATTTTCATAATTTACCCCCAGTTCAGATTATACGCTGTTCTTTAAAATTTTCATTTGGGTTAAAAATTTTTAATATGCATCTTAGGTGAGCTCTGTTTATAATATTAAAGTTTTATTCATTGCTAAGTTCTTTTAAAATTTTTTCTATTTTTGGTCTTGTTTGAGGAATATCGTTTTTAACTACTTTCCAAACGAGTTCATAATCTATCCCAAAATAAAAATGTATAAGTTTATCCCTCATACCGGCCATACCACGCCATGGTATATCGCTGTATTTAACCCTTATTTCATCAGGTATGTTTTTAGTAGCCTCCCCAATTACTTCTAATGCTCTTATTGTTGCAAATATGGTAATCTCATGTTTAACAAACTCCTCAAATTCCATACCCTTTACAAATTTTTCTGCCTTTTCCATATGGTCTATTATGTCGTATAAAAACGCCTTTATATTTCTTTCAGACATATAATAAATCCTCCTCAATGGATTCTTTTAAATAAGGATTCTTTATTGAATTTTTTGTGATTAAATCTACTTTAATACCTAACAAATCAGATAAGTAATACTCCATTTCAATGAATTCTATTAAACTTGGTGTTTCATAAAATTCTACCATTATATCAATATCGCTTTTTTCAGTTTGTTCCCCTCTCGCATAAGAACCAAAAATGCCCATTTTTTTTACTTTGTATTTTTCTTTTAGTTCTTTTTTATGTTCTAAAAGTATCTTTTTAACTTCATTTAAAGTCTTCATATTCCACCACATATTTTCTTATGTTAAATATGATGATAAAGATGTTTTATTAATTTCTCTATTAAGTAGGATATTTCTAATATACATAAGAGATAACAAATATATCCATTCGATAGTATTTAATAATTTAAAATAAATTTATTTATTAATTACTCAATACAATATTAAATCTTAAAAACTGTGAAATAATGAAACTTGAAGGCACTACTGGAAAAATCATGATGCTATTAAAGACCTATTCAACTACAAAAGAAATAGCAGAGCAATTAAATACTCATCCAAAAAATATAGACCGGTGCATAAGGGTTCTAAGAGATTTAGGACTTGTAGAAACTAAGAAAGGAAAATATGGTGGGGTATTTTTAACAAAAGAAGGTAGGTACCTAATTGACAAAAAGAATATAAGCCTGATAACCACTAAAGTTCAGATAGTGGCAAAAGATCGAATTGGTCTCTTGGCAGATATATCTTCAAAAGTGTCTGAGATAAATGGCAATATATTATCCACTACACTCGAAAGGGAAATGGATAAAGTAATAATATGGCTTGTTGTTGAAAATGTTGAATTTGATGAATTAAAAGAAAAATTGAAGCATATTGTAGAAAAAATGGTGATGTTATGATTGAAGTTGAAGTAAAAGCCCGTTTAAATGAAGATGAAATTAATGAGTTAATTTCTAAATTGTTAGATATGGGATTTAAAAGAATAGAAAAAAAAGAGGAAGTAGATGTATACTTTAATGGAATAGATAGGGACTTTTCAGTAACTGATGAAGCCCTTAGAGTTAGAAAGTCCCTAAAAATGGATACTGGACAGGTTAAATTTTATGTAACTTACAAAGGTCCAAAACTAGATAATGTATCAAAAACAAGAGAAGAAATAGAAGTTACCGTTGATAATGGGGCGGCTATTCACAAGATATTTGAAAAATTAGGATTTAAACCAGTAAAGCCCATAAAAAAACTTAGGGAGATATATAGTAAAGATGATATTGAAGTCTCTATTGATTGTGTGGATGACGTTGGGTCTTATGTTGAATTTGAAAAAACTGTTATGGATGTATCTAAAAAAGAAGATGCCCTACAAAGTCTCCTGGATTTAATGAAAAGTTTAAATATTAGTAACGACAAACTAGAAAGGAAGTCTTACTTAGAGTTGAGAAGAGGGAACTAAGATGGACACTAGAAAAATGATCGCAATTCTGGTTGGAGTAGCAATGATTTGTTCAGCTATACCTTTCTTTTTAATGAACTTATAATAGCTTGCTATTTTACAAAAAAAAGAATAAAAAAAATTATTTAGTGGTTACTCCACTATTTTATTTATTCCATCAATTACAGCTTCAACAGAAGCTCTTACTATATCCTCATTAGCTGCTTTTGCGGTTACTTCTTTACCGTATCCTTCCAATTTAACGACAACCTCTGCTAAGGCATCAGTTCCACCAGTTATAGCGTTTATGTGGTACTCTTTTAATTTTATTTTTTCTCCAATTATTGAACAAATAGCTTTCAATGCCGCATCTACTGGTCCAACACCTATTTCAGATGTCATATGTATTTCGTTTCTTATTTTTAAAACTACACTGGCAGTAGGTATAACTTTATTTCCAGTCATTACTGCTATTTGCTCTAAATCCACTATTCTCTCTGATTTTAATGTTCTTTTTGTTACATCTTCAACAATAGCCACAACATCCATGTCAGTTATCATCTTACCTTTGTCTCCAAGGGCTTTTATTCTAGCAACAATTTCCGCGAATTGCTCTTCAGATACCTTTTCGCCAACTTCAATACCGAGCTCCTTTAACTTAGCTTTTATAGCATGAGCTCCTGTGTGTTTTCCAAGAATTATCTTTCTCTTCTGACCTACAATTTCAGGAGCTATTGGTTCGTAAGTGAGGGCATGGGCAAGTACTCCATGGGCGTGAATACCACTTTCATGTGCAAATGAGTTTTCCCCAACAATGGCCTTATTTGGCTGAGTTTTTATGCCTGTTAATTTTGAGACTAAATTTGAGAGCTCAGTTAACTTTTCTGTTTTTATTCTGTTCTCTATGCCGTAAACCATTTTAAGAGTCATTATAGCTTCTTCAAGAGCTGCATTTCCTGCTCTCTCCCCTAATCCATTTACAGTACAGTGTATCTGTTCAGCTCCTCCTTCAACTGCAGCAACTGAGTTTGCAACTGCAAGACCAAAGTCGTTATGACAGTGAACAGATATTGGAACTTTTATTTCCTTTTTTAATTCTTTAATCAAGTAGTACATTGCATTTGGCACCATTACCCCAACTGTATCTGGGACGTTTATTCTATCTGCCCCTGCATCAACTACGTTTTTATAAACTTCAACTAAATAGTCGAGCTCAGTTCTTGTGGCATCTTCGGCAGAAAATTCCACCTTAAGACCGTGGTCTTTTATATATTCCACAGCTTCAACTGCTCTGTTTATAATTTCTTCCTTATCCATCTTTAATTTGTATTTCCTATGTAATGGTGACGTGGCGATAAAGGTATGGATACTATCAACACCGCAGTCAACTGCAACGTCGATATCTTTTTTAACAGCTCTTGCAAGACCGCAAATTTCAGAATCCATACCTAATGATGTTATTTTTTTAATAGCTTCCTGTTCACCTGCTGAAGAAACTGGAAAACCTGCCTCTATAACATCAACACCGATTTTGTTTAGGTTGATTGCAATTTCAAGTTTTTCGTCTGGAGTTAGGGATACACCAGGTGTTTGTTCTCCATCCCTTAGCGTTGTATCAAAGACAGTTACATACTTGGGGAGTTTAAATGATTCCATAGCTTTTTTTATTATCTCATTTGATTGAATGTAAGGTTCCATATCATCACCATAAACGATTATAATAAACCATATCATGTTTCATAAAATTAGTAGTCATTAAAATGTATGATTGGATCTATTTTTGAGTTTTGAGACTATATATCTCAACAACCTAAAAAAATTATAAAGTATATAGTATGGTGTTTATCATTTAATTAATTTGAGCAATTATATTTTAACAGTTTTTTTATTTATTATTTTTTGATATTCTAGATCTGTAAGTATAACCTACAACTACACCACATATCAAACCTATAATCAAGTATGAAATATTCAATATTATGCCCAATTTATTGACTTCAAATGATTTTGTGGCATTATGCCCCATTTGGTCGTTTTGACCATCTTTAAGACCGTCCCCCTGAAATTTTTGGACTTCGGTTTTTTCTATGGTGCTAATTTGGCTACTACTGCCAAACTGCTTTAAAATATCAATATTCATTTGGGCGTAAGCTATTGAGTATTTATAGTACAGAATTTTTGAAACTTTATCATCGAGGCTATCGGCGTATTCGTAGTAACCTAAAGCAGATACTGGAATATATTTAATATCGTTATCGTTCTTGTTTAAGCCGTAATTCTCAACCATATTTATTTTTTTTCTTGCGAGGTTTTTTAAATAATCGGTGTCTCCCATGAAATCAAGTGACGTTGTTGCATATACATTGGCATCAATACTTTTTGAGATTGCTAGTAAGTATTCTTTTTTATTGTAGTATTTTTTAGCATCCTCTAAACTTTTAGTGGCATCCACCGTCAGCGTAGATGGCAAAACCATTGAGGAATATATTACCACAATTTCAGAGTTATCTAAGTATTCCTGTGCCAAAAACTTCAATTCACTTTCATCTATCACATTATTTGAAGTTTTTAGATTTTCCTGTTTTTCTTGAGTATTCGAATCCAGGCTTGAATTATCACCTAAATTTAGCCACCATACGGCACTTTCTCCCCTTAATTTTGCATAAGCACCATATTCTATTGCAGACTGTGTTTTGCCAGTATAATAATTTTTCCAGGCCTCATCAAGTAGTTCTTCACTTTCGTAGATCCTACTTTTAGATGCTATAATATATTCAATATTCCCTTTTGATATTTTATGACTGTTTATATATTCCTTTTTATACTCAAGGCCTTTTTGAATGTCCAGTAGGTACTCTTTAACATCCCCACCGTCATGGTACTTTAATGTAGCATCTATTGTTTCAAGTGTAATCAAGGCATTAAAGCTCTTTGAAGTTGATGCATAATAATATTTATTTAGATAAAGCTGATTTGAATCCATCATCGTGTTTTCAGCATTTTTCAGCTGATTCTCCAATGCCTGCCTTAGTTCATAATTCATATAGTTAGTTTCAAGTTTTTGTTTAACTGTAGTGTACTTATTTTTAGATTTTTCAAGTACTTGCTTCGATAACTTTTCCATCATTTTTGAATACTCTTCTTCAACTAATGGGTTAGGTGGATACTCATATTCTGATACTTTGTAATTTGTAAAGTAGTATATGGCATCGTAAATACTCTTTACCTCTATTACCTTAATTCCCAATCTATTTCCATACTCAACGGCATCTATTCTTCCATTACTGGTATTTATGTATCTTTCACCACTAGGTATTAAAAAGTACTCGGCATTTTCGCCTTTAGCAGCTTCCATTTTTTCAATTATTCCGCCAACTGGTCCTATACTTCCATCTGGACTAATCATACCAGTCATCATAACATTTTTGTTAATGCTCCAGTTGTTTAATGCTGCAATTGTGGCTACACTCAAAGTAGCTCCTGCAGATGGTCCTCCTATTATGGGCACATCCGATCTTATGACATAGTGAACATCATAATCCTTCTGATTCTTTCCACATATGTCAAAGGCAACCTTTGCAGCTATTCTTGCCGAACCTTGCATATCCAAATCTGTTAAAGGCATTGTATCCATATAAACGTGTCCATTGCCTTTGGAAACTGTAACCTCAATATTTACTGGAACTCCAACGTATCCATAATCTGTCTGAGCTACGGCTGGAGCCACTATTGAAATGCAGTTTCCAGCAGGTAAAAAACTGTCACAACTGTTTCCATCTAGCTTCTGTAGTTCTCCACTCATTTCGTTCGTTTCAACTGCAAAACTACTTGAAATCATGGTTAAAAGAATAATTGCAATAATTGATTTGAGTTTCATAATACCCCCAAAATATACTAATTAAGTATAATATTATTTAACATGTTTTTATATGATGTCCCAATCGTTCATTAATCTATCGAAATCATCTATCCAATATTTTCTACATGCTGGAGGGACTTTATTTCTATCGACAGTATATAATGCAAGATAGATCTTCACATTATAATCTTTGTAGCGAAATGTTCTAATACCTCCATTTTTATTTTCAAAAATATCTTTATATCCTCTGATTTTCCAATTGTAGTCGGAATGTTCAAATCCTTTTGGATCTATGAACAAAATATAATAATCATTTCCTTTTTTTAGCCAGAATATAAAATCTGGTTTGTACTCCCTTATTTTGTTGTATTTTGCATAATAATAAGGAATACCTACATCGTCTAAATGTTCATCAATCTTGCTGAACATCCACCAATCAAAATGTTTGAAAAATTCTCCTCCTTTTTTTAAATACTCCTCTAATTTTTCAATAAATTTTCTTTCACTTTCGACCTTTACAATATGGTTTATATAGTTATTTTTTTCATTCTCTGCTATAATCACTGGAACATAATAATGCTCTGCTATATATTTGATTTTCAAATCTTTAAACTGTTTTTCTTTTTTAACAGTGTCTGTTAATCTTTCGATCTTTTTAGTATATTGATCAACATCTATTATACCAGACCTGAGCTCTTCTTTGTATTTTTCTTTTGCTCTGTCGATATTCCCATATCCCTTTACATCCTCAATACATTTCTTTAATTCCTCAACCTCATCGTCATCTAAAAATACATTTATTCTATTGAAATGAACAATCCTGTCATGCACACTTTCAAATTTATCAAATTCTTTTGGAACAATGTTAATGTGCTTAATTAATCCATTGAGCTGATATAGGATGTGCCTACCACTACTACTATTATTATTTTCCTCAAACTCTCCGTTTTTAATATATTCTTTTAACCTTGCTATTGTATTGGCGTCAATGTCATCATTATACTCAGATAACAATGCATAAAGAAGTCTATCGTCTGACAGCCATTCAATGTATTTTTGTAGTAATTCCTTGTTTCCTTCGAATTTCGGTAGTTCATTTATATTATATTTCTTGGAGGTGTCTTTATAAACTGGAACTAACAATTCAATTTCTCCGCCAATATGTTCAATTTTCCCATTATTTTTCATTAACTCGATGGTTTCTCCAAGTGTTTTTTTCTCAGATTTCATCCCTTCTAAAACTGCCTCAATGTTCTTTTTATTGGTTCCATATACGAACAAGGTTTCTATTGGGCATATTAGTTTATTATCCAAGCTCTCGTATATCCTTTCTATTGTCTCATCTTCATGATACAATTTATTCAATCTTTTTCTTTTTCCTTTAACTGGCTCAATTCTCACCCCTCTTCCTATGGATTGAATTACATATTTTTTAGCATCCCCTTTGCCTATGTTTATAAATATCATTATGTTAGGCCTATTTGAGTCCCATCCTTCATAAAATGCTCTTGATCCCATTAAGATGTTTATATTATCATTTTTGTTAAGATTTTCAAAATAACTCTCACTGTCATAGGATTCTATTATATCGTAGTGAGTTAGTTTATCTCTTAACCAGGTGGATATGTCCCCTATTTTTATTAATGCAAATGGTTTATCAGATGTTTTTAATTTGAAAATTAATTCCTCTTTATTCTGTGGAAGTTTTATAACCTCGATACTCCCCTTTGACGATGCATTGAATATGTACTTTAAGACATCGTTAAGGTTTATATTTGATAATTCCTCGATATCCATGTGTATAGTTCCATTTCCTATGTAGTATTTTGGATTGGTTATGAATTCATTCCGTAATTCATCCTTTGCATTTAATATGATCTCATTGGATAGCTCTCCTTTTGCAATATCTTCCAATACCTTGAAGAACATTTCTAAATCTGATTCTTTTGTATTAACTGAATTCACCAACGATATTAACATAGGATTGTGGTATGTTTGCAATCCCAAATCTCTGGTTTTGTCGTCTATTGATTCTTTAATTTTTTTGAGATAGGTTAAGAGAATTAGGGTTTTTAAAACTATTTTCTTTTTTTCTTCATTATCGAAGTCTTTTTTATCCCTACCAAATGCCGATAAATCCTGTGTAGATATGAATATCTGCTTTCCGTATCCTTTGGTTATGAATTCAGGGAGATTAAAATTATAAACGGTTGTTAATATGTCCCAATCATCAGTAAAACTTGCAGAGAAATTAAATAAAAATCCATTCCTTGACATTATGGAATAATACATCTGTCTCTTTGAATCGCTTTTATCCCCCTTATGTGCTTCATCCAATATTAAATACCATTTTCCATCATTTTCAATGGTTTCATAGTCAATCCTCTTCCCTGCTTCTTTCTTACTAACCGTTTCTTCATCTCCCACAAGGTCTGAACGGTAAATAAATATGTTTATGTCATTTTTATTTACTGATTCCCGTCCGCTTTTCACTTCCTCATATTTTTTTAAATCCCATACTTTTATTTTCTTAGAGTTGTTGCTGTTGTACTCTTCAATATGTTCTTTTATCTGTTCTATTAAATCATCCCTTTGTGTTAAGATAACTATGTCGTTGTCGGGTATTTGATTTGAGTTGATAAGGCTGTTTAAAATCTCCACTAATTTTATTATAACTATGGTTTTTCCACTACCTGTTGCCATCCAGAAACTCGCCCTATTTATAAAATTGTAGAAGTGTATTTTTTCGTAGTTTCTTTTTTCCTCTATTTGGTAGAATTCTTTTAATTTATCAAATAAAGGTTTATTTTTTTTATTTGTAATTTCCAGCGGTTTAATCCATCTCTCATTCATTCGCTCTATTTTATTATAAAACTCCTGTTTTCTATTCAAATTTGTTTCTTCAGTTTCATTCTTTGAATATGGGACGGTCATGCTGTAGTAATCGTATAATAATTTTAGAATATTTGTGAGTGCTTCTATCTGGTATTTAAACAATGATTTATTTTTCGAAAATTTATCCAGGTTTTGAATGGTCCACTCAGGTGGAAGTATGTGGTCAGGTATGTTTTCCACATACTCTTGATAAAGTGTTGGAATTCTCTCATTTTGCGGCATTAATTACCACCATTTATGCATGTAGTTTTTCGCTATTTGTTTCGAGCTCTGCGAATTTAAATTTAAAAATGCTATTAAATCTTCTTTTGTAATTTTTTGATGATTTAAATATATATTATCGGAATCCTCAGGACCTTTTCCTTCAAATTCCAATAAGAAATATCCTAAATATTCATATGGTTTTTTACTTCTTGGATTTTTCACTTTTTCATTATCTGAAAGTGATAAGTTGGTATTGTTGGCGCCGATAAATATTTTATGAATTTTATCCATCATCTGTGATTCATCGGAATTTGGCATATAATTTCCATCACTATCCTGTTTCTCTTCAATTAATATAAAATATCCAGTACAATAGTTTATAAAAATCCAGTTTATGTTTTTCATATTCTCGGATGGTTCATAAATGTATGAGTTTCTATACATCGACCTTTCTTTTTTTGTCCCCTCATAAGGAGGGATTTCCCCACAATCCCAAAGTTTATTTACAAATGCATTAACTACATCCTGATACCAATTATTCCTATAGGTATGTTCCAAATGTGAAAATCCACTACTATTATATATTAAATTCGTGAGGCCCTTTTTATCTAAACTAGAAATATTATCGGTATTTCCCATTTTATAAGAAAATTCTCTCCCCCTTACAAGTGGTGGATTTATCCAGATTTTCTCGTCATTGGTACTTTCCTTTATGTAGTAGATTAAATAACTTCCACAATAGTGACATTGTATTTGTAGATTAAGAAGTTCATCCAACATTTTGAAACATATTGCTTGTGAAATAGATATAGGGGCGTAAGGTTTGTTCTTTTCTTCAATCAAGATAAATGAATTAAGATTATTATCAAATGCAATTAAGTCGATATCTTGTGTAATCAACCCCCTCCATGCACTTAATAAATTAGTTCTCATCCACTGGGAAAAATTACTGGGTATTACCAATTTACCACCAAATTAATGGTTTTATTAATTTGAAATCAATATCGTCAAATTCAATTTTTTCATCATTTTCAAGGATAACATAATCCTTCGCTATTCTCTTTATTTTCCTTCCAGTTAGGTTTGATAATGTCTCTGCCAAATCTATGTTTTTGTAGATGGTGTCCCAATTAATTTTTGTTTTATTGTTTTCATAATCCAATTCTAAAGCGTCTAAAAACTTCTTATCTTTTAAGAATACGTACTGTTTATGTATTGGAGTCCCAACATACTCCATTAATGGTTCTGATGGTTCATAAACTGCTTTTTTCAATGTATGTTCGTACTGCTCCAATTCATAGTATTTAAAGAATCCGCCTGTGTTATCTTTGTTATATATATCTTTAACATCTTTTTCTTTTGATATTCCTGATTTATCGTAGAATAGGACTTTTTTCATTCTAGGAAGTATAACTGTGTAAAAGTGTTCCCCCATTTCAATTCCAATCCACTTTCTTTTTAGTTTGTGTGCCGTTGCTATTGTTGTCCCACTTCCACAGAAGAAATCTAAAATTAAATCTCCTTCGTTTGATGTGGATTGGATAACACGTTTTAATAGGATTTCTGAATTTTCCGTTGAAAATTTGAAATTATCGGAATACGATGCTATATCTTTCCAATTGTCGGTGATTTTTATTTTATCCGATGTTAAATATTCAACTTTCCAATCATCCCCTCCACAGTTTAAACATTTATCCAATTTACTGATACCATAAACTTTCGTGTCTGGCTTTATATCTAGATACTTAAACGATTCTTTACGGTTTTTTAATATTTTAGATATAAATTCCTCTTTACTTTCAGATTCGTCCCAATAATATATTGACCTACATTTTTTGCATTTTAATCTCAAGTAATGCTCTTTTATCAGCTTATCAACTTTTTCTTGTATTAATGAAAAATGCTGGTTTTTTGGGGGATATAATGTTTTTCCAAAAAATACTCTTTCTTTTGGATTTCTCTCCCCTTGTTTTAAAAACCCTGTCCATTTAAAGTCCAAAATGCTTCTACTTTTATACAAATCTTTTTTCATAAAGCTTTCATTTTTTGAATACAAATAAAGATATTCACTTTCAACTTCAAATTTATTTGGGGTTCCCATGCTTTGTCTTTTCCTGTTTATCAAAATTTCATTTCTAAAATTTTCCTCGCCAAAAATCTCATTCATTAATAACCTAACATAGGCATTTCCATTATAATCGCATCTAACAAAAATACATCCTCTATTATTCAATAGATCCTTTCCTAATCTTATTCTATTTTCTAATATTGTAATCCAGGTTGCATCCTTGTAGCTCACATCATATAAAAAATCGGCGTTGGTCCCTAAATTAAACGGTGGATCGATATAAATTGTCTGCACTTTATCCCTAAATTTGGGCAAAATTGTATTGAGTGCTTGATAGTTTTCACTCTTAATTAACCACCCATCTAATTCGTCATCTAAATTACCAAATAACATTAAAATCTTAAACTTAACATCTTCATCGAAATATTTTGTATCTACTGGTAAAAACTGATATTTTGGGTTCAAACTTTTTCCAGCCAAGGTATTTATGAACACATCACTCAATTTAAAATCATTATCAATGAACCCTAACTCCTTCCATTCCTCAATCTGTTTTTCAATACCTTTAGCATTTAATATGTATTCAATAACATCAATTCCGTTCTTATCATAAATCCTGTCCAATGTGATTACATAGTTAGAATTTAAAACGAATTTTGGTTTATTCCATATCCTCACTAGTTCATCCTCAAACTGTGCAATGAAATCAATAATCATATATGCAATTTCTTTTAATGACTTCAGCTCCTTCAATCTCTTTTCATCGAATATACTTTCATCATCAAAAATATAATTTTTTAGATACAGATCAAAATGTTCTTTTAAAAACTGTTCCGCATTTTTGTTTATAAAATAATCAACTTCATTCTGTCTTTCAAAGATCCTAAAGATTCTTTTCAATTGTTCTTCGTCTAAATTAACATCTTTTTTCTTAAACTCTTTTAAAATATCGTTTATTTTTGTTTTCTTACCTCTTTCAGAATACAAAACATTAAACATTATATCATTATTATTTATTTTAGATAACTCATAAATAACGCTCTTTTTTTCATTTGCTTTTTTATGTTCCAATTCTGAAACATTAAATGATACTTTGTAAATATCTCCTTTTCCATTGTCGAATTCTATTTTTAAATTGTTCCATAATTTGTCTGTTTTCACATAATACAGCATATGAGTTTTCCAGAACAGTATAACATCTTTGTTATTGGAATAAACCTTCTCATATACTTTTGATTTTAACGGTGTTTGATTAAAGTATATTGCCCCAGCTTCGTTAAAATATGTTTTAAAGAAAGAATACAATTTATTAAACATTTCTTCCCTAAACTCTGGGAACTCATTTAATCGTTTATTTATTTCTTTACCAATTTCCTCAAACACTTTATTGTAGTAATTGGATTTTATCCTCATTAAATTAACATATCCAGAATCTCCTTCGATTTTAGCACCAATGAATATGTTATTTAACATATCATAAAATAGTTTTTCTTTTTGACCTTTCACAACTATCACCTTATAAGCATGCCATAAAATTACCTCTATAGTGTATAACGATACTTAAAAGAATGTTTATCAATATTGGTATCCGCAGTATAGACGTCTGTAATTAATAACTAAAAACTAATATGTATCAAATAGAATTGTTAAGCAAATCCTAATTAATTTAATGTAATATTTGTATCACTCATTCGCATTCGCAGAACGATTTATTTTTACCTGACCTTTTGTTAGATCCAATATCTCATGTATAACTTCATCAGCAGTTCCTTTTTTAACTTCTATACCAAAAACCACACAGTCACTATACGTTTCTTTAACTATCGTCCCTCGATTTTCTATCATATTCTTTACGGCGTTAAACAAGTTGTATGGGAGCTCTACTTCAAAATATTCCATTTCATAAACTTCAATAATTCCCGCGTTTTCTATAGAATCGCTGGCAGTCTCGCTATAGGCTTTAACTAAACCTCCATAACCTAATTTTGTCCCGCCAAAATAACGTGTAACAACTACCACTACATTTTCTATGCCTTTATGTTCTAAAATCTTCATTACAGGTTTTCCTGAGCTCCCTTTAGGTTCCCCATCGTCGTCGTACTTAATGGCAAATTCTGGACCATTTCTAACGATATAAGCATAGACGTTGTGGGATGCATCGCTGTGAAAATTTTTTATTTTGTTTATGAAGTTCTTTGCTTCCTCCTCACTTTCTACAGGAGCTGCATATCCGATAAAAATAGAATCTTTAAATTTTTTTTCAACCTTTCCAAGACCTTTAAGTGTTTTATGATCTTTACTATTCAAGATATCCCCTGACAAATAATATGAATAAAAATTATGATAAAATAATCGATAAAGGAATTAGATATTTATTTTCCTCCATACAACTCCTTTTGGCGTATCCTCTAATTGAATGCCCATATCTTTTAATTCATCCCTTATTTTATCGGATAATTTGTAATTCTTCTCTTTCCTTAAGTCTGAACGGATACTTATTAGGAGCTCTACTAACTCCTCCTCTGAAGAATTCTGTTCAAACTGAAAAGCCTTATTAAATATTCCAAATACCTCACTAACCATTATGAAGAATTCAAGTGATTTTTTAAGAACACTGTCCTTTGGAGTTTCAACCGTCGAAATATACCTATTTATAGCATTTGAAACTTCAAATACTGATTTAATGGCCTCTGGCGTATTAAAATCATTATCCATGGCTTTATAAAAGTTCGTTTTTGCATTTTTAATAATTGAGTATGTCTCAAACTCAATATCTCCCCATGAATAACTTGTTTCCGAATCGTTTAAAGCTATTCTAATATTTTCTATAGTATTGTACAATTTTTCTAAGTTGTTTTTGGCATGCTGAATACCTTCCTCTGAATAATCGAGTGGTGAGCGGTAATGCCTCTGTAATAAGAAGAACCTAATGACCTCAGGAGGGTATTTTTTAAACAAATCCCTAAGTGTGATGAAGTTCCCCAAACTCTTGCTCATTTTTTCCTTATCCACCATAACAAATCCTGTGTGAAGCCAGTATTTAACCCATGGTTTTTTGCCGGTACAAACTTCACTTTGAGCTATTTCGTTTTCATGATGCGGGAATATTAAATCGTTTCCTCCACCGTGAATATCAAACTGTTCTCCAAGGTATTTTATACCCATTGCTGAGCATTCTATGTGCCATGCAGGTCTTCCTTCACCCCAAGGGCTGTCCCATTTTGGTTCGTTTGGTTTTGCAAACTTCCAGAGTGCAAAATCTTCAGGATTTTTCTTTTCTATATTTTTTTCCACTCTATAGCCTGCTATTGTTTCGTTTAAATTAATGTTGCTAAGTTTTCCATACTCTTTGAACTTTCTAACATCAAAATAAACTCCGTCCTTTGTTTTATAGGCATATCCTTTTTCTTCAAGTTTTTTTATAAATGAAATAACATCATCTATATGTTCGGAGACCCTTGGATAAATATCTGCAGGTTTAATATTCAATTTATTCATATCTTCTAAGAAAGACTTTATAAATTTATCTGCCAATTCTTCCGGCTTTATTTTTGTTTCATTTGCCCTATTTATAATTTTATCATCGATATCTGTAAAGTTAAGAACCATCTTAATGGTATAATTGCCCCTGTGTTCTAAGTATCTTCTAATGACATCAAAAGCCACGTAGGTTCTTCCATGTCCTAAATGGGCGTAATCATAAACGGTAGGCCCACAGACATACATTTTAACTTCCCAACTATCTAATGGTTTAAACTCTTCATACTCTCTTGTTAAGGTGTTATAAATCCTCATCACATCACCGGGAAATGCTATAAACTTAGAATATGTTTTAAATTTAGAAGTATAATAGATTTTGTCATAATAGGTATATTTTGTCCACAATATTTTTATTGGCTTTTATATGGTTGTCTCGGAATTAACGATTTACTGTAAATTATAAAATTAATCGTATGAATTGTAAATATTTTGTTTAGTTGTATAATGCCATATCCAGTTTCAAGAATATAATTTAAGAATATTAATTCAAGAACATTAGTCCATTATAACGAGAACTATAGTTTTTCAATAGCCTCTTTCCAGTTGCCGTCTTTTTTAAAACTACGGTCCATAACTCCTTCTTTTTTTAAAATCCCTCTGGCAGCCAAGATTCCTGTGGCCGCTGCATTTGTAATATCCCTTGAAAGTCCTGCCCCATCACCGGCAACAAAAATGTTTTCTATATTAGTCTCAAGATCCGAGTTCACTAGAGCTCTCATTGCATAGTACTTAATTTCGGGTGCATAAAGCAAGGTGTGATCACTTGCAACCCCTGGAATAACTTTATCCAGTTTTTCAAGGCCCTCTATAATATTCGTTACTATCCTATAAGGTAAAGCCATTGCTATATCTCCAGGTGTGATATATCTCAAAGTAGGTACTACATTGCTCCTCATGATTCTAGACTTGGTACTTCTTCTACCCCTTCTTAAATCTCCAAGTCTCTGAAGTACTGGCATTCCTCCTCCAATCGTGGTTGCCAAGTGTGCTATGCTTTTCCCATAGGAAGTTGTATCTTCCACAGGTTCTGTAAGTTCTATTCTGGTTAAAAGAGCAAAGTTTGTATTGTTACTTTTTTCATCCTTCATTGAATGACCATTAACTCCAACAAAATCTCTGTATTTCTCCTCTACAACAAATCCGTATGGGTTTGTGCAAAAAGTTCTAACGAAATCATCGTAGGTATCAGTATATATGTGAAACTTAGGGTCATGATTTATATTTGTTACAGGTTCCATTATGATTGAAGGTACTTCAACCCTAACTCCAACATCGATTGGACCATGCCTGGCATTTAAACCTATTTTTTGGGCAACATCATGAAACCAGTCAGCCCCTATTCTTCCTGGAGCTACAACGATATATTTTGTTTTTATTTTAAAAACTTCATTCCGTCTCTCTACAATGACCTCTCCTTGATAAAACTCTTTAACCGTAGTATGGAGCATGAATTTAACTCCTTTGTTTATTAAGTGATCCCTTATACTTCCAATAGTTTCTTTTGTGTGGTCTGAACCTATATGCCTCTGAATTATGGAAATAAATTTAACCCCAACTTGTGCAGATTTTCTTTCGAGCTCTCTAATTTCATATTCCTTTCCTTTGATTATTTCTTTAGGGGTTTTGTGCTTTAGGAGTATTTGGTCAACTTCCCATATTAACTGCCAGGAGTAGTTTTCATCAGTGGTTAATTCTGTTAAATCTCCGCCAATATCTGGCCTTAAGTTAACTGTGCCGTCACTTAAACCTCCAGCCCCGCCTACTCCACTCATGATGTGGCAGGGTTTACATCTAAGGCAGTGGTTGAATTCTTTCATTTTGCACTTTCTCTTATCAATATCTAGGCCCTTTTCAACTATTAAAATTTTTAATTTACTTTTTTCTACGAGCTCATAGGCTGCAAAGAGACCTGCGGGGCCTGCTCCAATAATCACAACGTCAAAATCTTCTTTGAAAACATCCATACAATCTACCTTTATCAATCGAACTTATATATCATGGTGGTGTGCGTTACACGAAATAATAAATAGTTTGTCTCGATCATTAAAATTACATACTATTATATATGTTACCTAAGATATACAAAGTAATCGATCACCAAAACAGACTTTCAATAAGACCGAAAACTTTATATAGGTGTAATTGGTTAATAACTGGGGTGTGTGGGCTGGTAGATCAGACTGGGAGATCGCCGCATTGGCTGTGCGGAGGCCGCGGGTTCAAATCCCGCCCAGTCCATTAATATAGCGTTAGATTCTTGATATTTTAGATACAACCTTTTTAAAGTTACGTTCCGAATTATGTTTAGCCCATTAATCAATAGTCTAGATAGATATTCGTTCATTACGTTCATTAATTTGAACTAATGTTTGGACCGTTCAATTTTTCGAATGTTTGGACCGTTTTACTTTGGGCTTTGTTCCATTATTTTTATGATATTCTTTGATTTTAAATTTATTTTTTATAATATATTTATAAAAAGAGTTTAAAAGATAAATTATAATTTTTTGTCTGCTATTTTTCTAACCCTATCCTTTACCCAAGGGGATATTCTATCTCTATCCACGCAGTAAACCTCCATTTTAGGGATTACAACTCTGACAACATCTATATCCGTTTTTTTCAGATCTACAACCACTATTTTGTCAAATCCATTTTCAGAAAGTTTTTCTTTAACTGTTTGGATATCTCTTTTTAAATTCAACTTTGCATTGTTTGGTATATCTTCAATATTTACTTCTTCCCTATGTTCAAACCATTTCCTATGGATTCTTTTCATTCTATCGTAGCTTATTTTCCTTACAACATCCCCTCTTATTGTGTCTTCCCTTGCCCCATGTATCTGGGTAGCTCTACTTTGTGCCACTTCGGTAAGAGCTCGTATAACTGCTATTTCAGGATGAAGATGACATCCAACACCCATGCACAAAAGGGCAGGATCTTTTAAAACATCGTCATCAGATATTGCAGCTATTGTTGGAATACCTACTTCACTGGTTAAATCCTTCAAAACTATATTTATTTTTGATTTATTGAATTTTTCCATTAATTCATGGATTATCGGATTTTTTGCTCCTTCAATATTTATCTTTTTATATGTTCTTTTGGAGAGCTCCGAGATGCTCCATGCATCCCTTTCAACAACCTCTAAAATTCCATGAAAAATGGCTTCTTCTCTAGAATTTCCAGATGCTAAACCGTTTGTGTTACTTCTAAAAAGTCTCTTTCCTTCATAAGGGTGAAAAACGCTGTTGGCAGGAATTTCGACAGTTTCATTATTTATTATGTCGTAACCTCTTACCCACTCTATATTTTTAGTGTTATTGATGTTACCAATGCCTGATGAGATATTTCTTGGAACTATGAGCTCCTCCAGGTTTATGGGATTTTCAGGTTTTAAGGTAAGTTCTACATTACTTTTTTCATCGTATTCTGCAGAGTATCTTTCAATAGCTTCCATGGCGGAAGAAACCCTAGCTTGAATGTCTGTTGCCCCCTTTCCAGCATAGACGCTTATGGCCCCTTCCTTTGCAGAAGGTCTTATTGCAGAGTAAACAGGAATTCCTACTCTGTCTAACCCATCTATTCTGGCAATTCTTGTAACTCCAATCTCCTTTGTTACAGGTTCTATCTTTTCCCAGGTTTTTTCTGGGGTGCATATTCTATAAGCTGCTAAAGTGTAGTTTATATCATCCATAATATCACGAACATCTACTTATTTAATAATTTATTTAAATATAATATCTTTTAAAATTTCAATAACCTCTTCTTTTTTAGCATCAACTACCAAAACAGTCTTTTGAGATGATGTTGAACCAGCCACTATTTCAATATTTTTCTTCAACGTTTTTTTAAGGAATTTGATAATTTCCTTGTTTGCCTTTCCTTCTATTGGCTGTTCTTTTATTCTTATTTCCAGTCTTTTTCTCCAAGTATTTATTCCGCCAATTTGGTTTTTCTTTGCATTTGGAGTAATCTCAATATCAATTAAAACTCCATTTTTAGAGTCCCTGACCAATTCTTCAATTTCTGATAGGGATTCATGAAAATTGTTAGAATTTTGTTTGGCCAAAAATATCACCCATAACCAGCAACAGTATATACGTTTATAAAATATTAAAAATAACAAATATAACAAATAAGACCATACGGTATTGTAGAATATATTGATAAAATAGTATAAAACAATTTCACAGTAAATTTATATTAACAGTAAAAGAGATTTTAAAAAATATTCATTTAAAAAACAAAAAAAGAAGTTTATTATTTTATTCTTGTTTTTCTTCTTCAACAGTTTCTTCTTCTGCTTTAGCTTCCAATGGTTTTCCGAATTCTAAAACTTCTGATTTATATACTTCCACTCTTCTTAATGGGAACATCTTTTTACATTCGCCGTAGATTTTTGAACCTAATCCACCTAACAACATTGCCTGAACGTATTCTGGGAATGTTGATTCTTTAGCCATTGTTCTTATGATTTCTTCCATTTTCTTTCTTATTTCTGTTTTGTGGTGGTCTCTAGCTCTAACGGCTGTTAAAACGATAGCTTTAACCCTTATCTTGTATCCATCTTTTGTTCTAACATCAACTACGGTGTCTATTTTGCTTCTTCTTCTTCTGATTTGTGATTTTAAGTATTCTCTTGTTGTGTCGTGACCAACAAATTGTGTTGTTGCGTTGTTTCCGCTAACGCCATCTATCTTAAAGTACATTCTAACCATGTGTTTTGTGTGGTCGTTAGTTAAGTCTCTTAAACTAATTTCAGCAACTCTTCCAATCAATAATGATGGATCGTTTGAAGGAGTTTGACCTATTACATCTCCGCCAAATACTTGTGGAGTGCGTATATCATACCAAACTTTTGTTTTCCAGGTATCTCTGGTTACTCTTCTCCCTTTACCACTTCTAGCTTTCATTCTTGCCATTATTACACCTCATTATATCAAATAATCTGTTAAGTCCTCATGTTTCCTCAAGGGTTTTGTAGAATCTGCATATATCCTTTTTATTTTACGTGCAACTTCTCTCTTAAAATTGCCCTTCTCAGTTTTTATCATTTTTATTCTAAAGAACGAGCTCTTAATTTTATATACCTTACCTTCTTCAAAGACGTAATCTTGAGGAACTAAAATATTAATTGAATAGGTAATACCCCTGTTATTTATTGATATACCAACTTTTTTAGGAATATCAATAGATTTTGCCCATAATGTTTTTACACTTTCTGCTTTTGAAGATGTAACCCTCTTGTCAGTTTCGATACCAGTTATCTCAACATTTTCCCCGAAAACTTCAATTTTGTCCCCAACGCTAAGAATTTCATTAGTAGGTACTTGGATTACTTTTTTTTCTGATTCGTCAAATCTACTTATAATTATCTTAACGTCTTTTAATTTAACTGTTTTTTCTACTTCGTGAACATGTCCACAATCTAGACACTTCACAGTATATTTAACGTGTTTCTTTGATTCAACTTTTTTTAGTATATCATGGGGGGTTACATCATCACAGCTCGGGCATTCAAGTAAAAATTTTTCTTCCATTTTAATCACGTGTTTTATAGATAATTGGGCATATAACTATAGAGGACTAAGATAAGTAGCTACCCTTAGTTATTAGGCCGACTTATCTCCTTCTTCTTCCCCTTCCTCTTTGGAATTGTTGGTTGTTATGTCTAACTTTAACATTCATAGCTTTTTCTAAGAATTCTTCGTATGAGAATGGAACCTCTTCACTAATAACTCCTCTGTTTCTTAAGTATTCTCTAGCTATTAAATAGTAGATTAATGAAACAGCCTTTCTACCTTTGTTGTTTGTTGGTATTACGAAGTCTATGTATGAGGTTAAGTGTTCTGTATCGCACATACCGATAATTGGTATGCCTAGTTCAATAGCTTCTTTTAAAGCTTGTCTATCTACTCTAGGGTCGCTTAAAAATAATACTTCAGGTTCTATGAATTTTTTGGAAGCTGGGTTTGTTAATGTACCAGGAACAAACCTTCCTGCAACTGCTTTTATACCTGTAACTTGGCCGAATTTTTCTAATGGTCCTACTGAGTACACTCTTCTTGAAACTGCTAAAATGTCTTCAGGTTCGTAGTTTGATAAGAATTTTGCAGCTAATCTTATTTTTTCATCTGTTTTTCTAACATCTAAAACGTATAAACCGTCTGATCTTACTCTGTAGATGTATTTCTTCATGTCTTTTGTTTTTTGCTGTGTACCGATGTGCATACCGGAAGCCAAATATGTATCTAATGTGGTCAATAGACTTTCATCTGCCATACCTATTCCTCCAAAATAGTGGTTTTTTGGCTTTGTAAAAATAAAGCCCTTTTGTTTTTTTGTCGATATTCAAGTTTCTATTTTATGTTAAAATTTCTAGATAGAACTACTGTAAAAAATTAAACATTAAACAAATGCTTAATATACTATATATACTTTTCTCTATCTTTACTTTAATTCTTTTTAAGCTTCAATTTTGGCTTTCTTGTTACCAAAGGTATTCTTTCAACTTCAAGCCTGTCGCTTGTAGGGTATATTTCAGACACATAAGCACTAAAACTTATTTCATAATTTGCATTTTTTAGATTCTCTATCAAATCTTCTAGGATAAATGGATTTAAAAATATCTTATCATCATCTATTTCAAAGTCCACGTCGTTGTACTCTAAAATTTCGAGGACTTCTTCAACTTCCGCTCTATCTCTAAATATTATTATGCCTCTCAGAATTAAGCCTTCTTCGGTTATGACATCATATTCTTTAGCAACGTTCTTTGCCCTATTTATAAGCCTGTTTTTCAGCTGTATGCCATCTTTCAAGGACGAAGGGCAGTAGTGAATTATCATGTTTCCATTGAAATTCTCGATTACATATTTGGCAGTTTCTCCACTTCCTGAAATCCCTGATGCGTAATCATTTTTTTCTTTGAATCCTTTATTCAAGAGCTCCGTGTAGTTGGTTTCAGAGTATTCCAATTCATTTATATTTAAGAATTTAACTCCTATTTTATCAACTTCATTTGCCAAATTAAGTATTTCTTCCTCCATTCCTGGAATTCCTGGAATTTCAACTCCAACATCAGGAATATATTTCATACACAGTTTTAACTTGTCTAAAAATTCTTCAAGTTTAAATTTAAATTTTCCATCGTTTTTAAAAAATTTAGTTGGGTGTAGTCTTATTTCGTCCAATCCCGCCTCTTTTAACATTTTAAGTTTTTCTTCATCAACGACATCCGGTGTGGTGTATAGGTGGCTGTGAAATTCTTCTCCAAATTCTTCCTTCAGTGCCTTTAGATATTCCACAGTTCTCTCAATCTTTAAAAGAGGGTTTCCTCCGGTAATTCCTACACCTTTACTATTACAGAGGTAAGCCTCTTCAATAGCCTCTTCAATTGAACTTATCTTCTTTTCATTTGCATATATTACGTCTTTACTTTTTCTATTTTCAGACAGTGGGCAGTAAAAACAATTTTCACCGCAGATTCCACTTATGAATAGAACAAGTTTTTCTCCGTTAATGCAGTACTGACAACCTAACGGCAAATCGGCACAAGCCACTTCTTCTAAATCCGATAAATAAACAGATTCCTGCTTATTAGTTTTTTGATAGTCTGTTAAATCTGTTTTAGTCATAATAATACACCTTAATTCATTAAACGATAAATAAAATAGTAGATAGTACGTAGTAAGTAAACAATTAACTGTAATTTGATATCTATTATAGATGTATACTATAATTAATCATCTCTAACATCTACTACATTATACTTATAATATATTTGTCATGCACCTATATTGAATAATAAAGAATTAAAAATAATAAAATTAGAACAAAAATTCAATCAAATAACCGACAAACAGTGCAAGACCTGGAGCAGAAACCCAACCAAGCACAATACTTAACAAAGTTTTCCAGCTGACTGTTTTGATACCTTTTGTTAATCCCACCCCTACGATTCCACCAATAATAGCCTGAGTTGTAGAAACCGGCATACCAAACTGGGTGAATACAAGAACACTAATTCCCGCAGATAGCTGGGCAATAAATGCAGTTAATGGACTTAACCTAACGATTCTCAATCCAACGGTTTCAGAAACTCCCTTTCCAAAAAGCAAGGCACCTAATATAAGGACAATACCTCCCATAAGAAAAACATAACTACTGTTTGTTACAGCTCCAAGTGCAGTTGGAAGATCGTTTGAACCTAAATTATATGCTATAAGTCCACCGCTTAATATTAATCCATATCTTAATAGTTCCTCCCTTTTTAAAACAGAAATATTCAATTTTTCAACGGCATTATAAAGTACAAAGGATAGAAAACCAGCCAGTATTGGTGAAACTATCCAGCTACCAATAATTTTTACAAATAAATCCAAATTTGCAGTATTCAGGTTCAAACCAACCAATGCACATACTATAACCTGATGTGTAGATATTGGTATCTTTTTATAGGTTATCATTGTGATAATAATTCCAGCGATTATCAATGGAAATATTACCTCTCCGCCGGTAATGGAGCCTACCGTATGTCCGACTTTGTGGGCATTTAAACACCCTATAAGGACAAACACGCCAAATATAAAAACTAATTTTTTATAACTCATTAAATTTGCTCCAATGGCTGTTCCAAGTGCATTTGCAGTATCGTTCGCCCCAATTACAAATGCAATATACAAACCACTTAAAATAGCTATTAGTTCAAATATTTTAATCACCAATTATTTTAAATATATTATTTGAAATTCATCGGCTATATTTTCTATAAAGTCGCTTATACCTGTAATCATATCCACAAAATCACTCATGAGCTTCCCTACCCAAAAGGAGCTTATCTCCATACCAACCATATACCTGTAAATTTCCTGATGGATATCGTCAATATCTTCCTCCCCCATTTTTATATTTTTAATGTGCTCTTTAAATTCCCCTCCGTTTTCAAATACATCTATTATCTTATTTAGGGAATCAAGCATTTTTGACGATATATTCAATATTAATTTACATTTTTCTTTTATATTTTCATCTAAATCAAAGGTCATCAAATTGTATAGCATGGCTCCATGTTTAATGCTGTCAAGGACTTCATCTAAAAGTTCAATTGAATAATTTAGTTCTCTCTTCATACTTGGTAAAAATGCATTATAAAGATTAAATATGGCTTTTTTTCTTATTTCATCCCCTTCTTTTTCGAGCTCTATAATTTTGTTCAATATATCGTCCAATTTATCAGATCCCCTGTATTCAATATATTCATTCAATAACTCGATACCTTCTATAGATAATGAAATATGCTTTTTTAGAAGATCGATAACTTCTTTTTCAGGCTTTCGTTTAAAAAAGAACATAGACAATTTACCACCCCTACATGATTATAGTGTCGGACATAACAAACTATACTAATGTGTTATAAAACCGACTAAAAGACACTACCGAGCGAAGCAAGGTTGTGTATTGGTTTTGAATCCAAAACCTCTCGACAAAAATTCTTCGAATTTTTGTGAGTCAGCGAATTTCTTTGAAATTTGTCTCGATCAGCGAATCCTTTGGATTCGCTTCGATTTTTTAAAAGGTTTTGTCTTACACTATGGTTATCCAATCGAGATTGGAAAATTGGAAAATTGGAAATTTTAGATTTTTATTCAATAATACCTATTTATTGTTTATATCATGTGTATGCATTATACAGTATTTTAATATTATTCTTTAACTAAAAAAGAAAAAGGAAAAAGAACGATTAAAAATAAAAAATAAAATAAAAGGAATAGTAGGTAATAGTAGGTATAAGTATGAGACTTATTCTAATTCTTTAAACCCTAATGATTTTTTAAGTACATCTATGTTCATTTTTCCATAGGATACTAATTTACCTGTTCTCATGTCGTTAATTGTAACAACTGCTGGGGCAAACATTCCTTTGTCTATTTTGTAGAAGTCGTAGTTTGCTTCTTTGAATACATCTAAGAATGGTTTTCCGTAACCTTCTGATGAACAGGATGGTAAAGCTTTGCATAATGCTTCAACATCGTCGTTTTCGTCGCTTTCTATGTAATAGAAGGTTCTTCCTCCGTAGAGTACCATATCGTTTGTGGAACCCATCATTGCTAAATCGTCACCAATTATTGGAGCTACTGGAGCAATACCTGCTGCAAATTTAACTTTTTTTACATCAAAGTGTAAAGCTTCTAACATTTTGTAGGTTCCGTTTTCTACAACTCTACCACTGATTTGTATGGATCCAACCATTGATGCTGTAGGAGCTACTAAGAGGTAAACTTTTTCAGCATCTACACCACATTTTTCTGCAACGTAGTCTGCAACATTTTCATCAGGTAATTGGCTTGCTTCTAAACATAAAACAGCAACATCTGCATCGTCTTCGTAACCAATTTCTTCGTATGTGCTTTTAGGCATTAAGGCTAAAGCTCTTGCAGGTCCTGAACCCATTGCAAAGTATTTCCCTACCTTGACACTCCAACCTGCTTTCTGAGCTCCTAATGTAGCAACTGCAGGGTGTGATGTTTTTATCTTAACTGAAGGTAAAACTAATTCATCAGCTAATGAACCTGATATACTTATTCCAACGTGAGCAAGACCACCTAAACATACTTTTGTAAATAATTTACCAGCTTCAAAGCTTCCTGCTACATTAACACCACAGTCAAGAACGGTAGCACCATTTTCTAATTTCTTAACTTCTATGTTCAAGTCTTCTTTTCTTTGTATCATTTCTTCAACTATGGACAAAGAAGTCAAGTTTACACTGACCATTATTCCACCTTTTTGATTTTATTATACCTTTAAATCTAGATATTTTTTAATTTTTATAATTTTTGATTTGATTCGACATGTTGAATAAGTTCATACTCATTTAACGTTTAACATGTAGTTATTAACATGTAATAAATCCATTAATCGTGGTAGCAATAATAAAATATATATACCAATACAGTTTGAGTTATGATATCGACATAAGGATGTGATTTTTTTGGTAGATAAAGGAGTTAAAATAAAAGTAGACTACATAGGTAAACTTGAAAGTGGAGATGTCTTTGACACTTCCATAGAAGAGGTAGCAAAAGAAGCTGGAATATACGCGCCTGATAGAGAATATGAACCTCTAGAGTTCGTTGTAGGAGAAGGTCAGTTGATTCAAGGTTTTGAAGAAGCTGTTTTAGACATGGAAGTCGGGGACGAAAAAACCGTAAAAATCCCTGCAGAGAAAGCATACGGTAACAGAAATGAAATGTTAATACAGAAAATACCAAGAGATGCTTTTAAAGAAGCTGATTTTGAACCTGAAGAAGGAATGGTAATCCTTGCAGAAGGAATTCCTGCTACAATAACCGAAGTTACAGATAATGAGGTAACTTTAGACTTTAACCATGAACTTGCAGGAAAAGATTTAGTATTTACAATTAAAATTATTGAAGTTGTCGAATAATTATCATTATAACATTCCGCCGAGATTAAATAAAATCACTTCGTGATTTTATATCTTTACCCGTTAAGGGTTTTGAAAACTACCACGATTGAACAAATCCTTCGGATTGGTTGAATAATTTACGATTATTCAACCTCCCCGCAACTATGTTGCGGTGGATGTAGCTCACCTTCGCTTCGCTCGGTGATAGTGGTGGGCTACAAAACCTACTGGATTCGAAAACCGAAGGTTTTCGTAAACTCGAAGAGTTTTTGTTTAA